>CAYZKM010000076.1:0-13098 GCA_964478525.1 uncultured Bifidobacterium sp. | reverse complement strand
AACGGCACCGCCACCGCGCGCTTCGCGTTCGGCGCGCTGAACAAGGGCGGCAAGCTGGTGCAGGTCGGGCTGTTCGGCGGCGAACTGACGCTGCCGCTGCCGATCATGGCGATGCGGGCGCTGACCGTCCGCGGGTCCTATGTCGGCAATCCCAAGGAGCTGCGCGAACTGGTCGACCTCGCGCAGGCCGGCCAGCTGGAGGCGCTGCCGGTCGCGACCGTGCCGCAGAACCAGGCGCACGACGCGCTGATGCGCCTGCGCGACGGCAAGGTGACCGGCCGGCTGGTGCTGAAAGCCGAGGCCGCGTGATTAGAAATCGGGGTGCGTTACCGTGCGGGTGGCGCAAACCCTGACCAAGAGTGAGAATATTTTCTATGGAAAAGCCTCGTCCCCTTTACCTGTTTGTGGCGGCTCCAACAAACGTAAGAGGGGCTGCGAGTTACAAGACATTGCCCGAAATGCGCAGCAATTTCTACGAGCCTGTTCGTCGGGGGCTCGAAGAGAAATTGAGCCGCAGCGTTGTCATGAAAATCGAAGTCGAAGAACGGAAGTCGCGGGTCATATCCGACTCGATGTTTTCTTGGGCGTCGGACGCAGATGTCTACATTGCTGACATCACAGGAAGAAACCCGAATGTCTACTTGGAGCTAGGAGTTCGATGGGCAGTGCGTGACTCGGTAACGGTGTTGGTTGGACAACAGAATTTGGATCCGGCGTTCAACGTGATGGGCAACAGTCACTACCGCTTTCATCATTCGACAATCGCGCGGGATGTGGAAGCGGTGGTTGAGGTCATTACCAATGGTCTCGCAGACCCGAAGCATTGCGATAGCCCGGTCCGGAAATCCAAGCAATACATCCCAGTTTCTCGGGCTGACTGGAGCGCGTTGCAGGCTGAGGTTAGTAGGCTGAAATCATTATCGGGCGATGAAGCATTTCGTTTGGCCGAAAGCGCGGATGGACGGCTGGTTGATGAGAAAATACGCCGACTGGAGCATGTGCTCACCGTCAACCCCAATCACGTGCTCGCTTTGGTTGCGCTTGGGAAGGAATATAGAGAAGCGTCACGCCTAGATGAATCTTCGGAAAAATTGACGCGCGCAGTTTCAATCGCACCTAACAACCCAATTGTCCTGAAGGAACTGGGGATAACTCAAGGAAAACAGCTGAAATTTGACGATGCTCTTAAGAATTTTCGGGAGTCTCTCCGGTTCGATGCGAAGGACACTGATGCGTGGAGTGCTTTGGGGGGCTTGTTGCGTAAGATGGGTATCGGAGATGATCCCGATGATGATAAGCGCGATCTTGTCGCTGAAGCTCGCGAGTGCTACAACCGCGCGTACGAGATTAATCGTCATGATCTCTATGCCAGTCTGAACATGCTTCGGATTGATCTCATTCTGTGTAAATGGGATCCTGAAAAAGTCAGATCGGTAATGGATGAGTTTGGGCGGTGCGCTCATTTATGTCGCTATGAAGTGAGCCGAAAGCCCGACGATTTCTGGAGAAGATTCGACTTGGCAGACTCGCTCTTGTTTTCTGGGCAGATTGCCGAGGCAAACAGCGCCTATGAGTCAGCCGTCGAGCATACACCCGACGAAAAGAAGGCAATGATTTTTAGAATTGTGTCCAATCCGCTGACGGCTGTAGCTGCGCGTTCCCCGCTTCCCAGCGATGTTTTGGAAGCATTGCACACCACGATATCGAGATTGGCAACAAACCGGTAGACTGGAGCGACGTTAATGCTTTCCAACACCATCCGCCGGTCGGTCGTGCTGAAGCGCCGCCCGACCGCGGAGCCTTCGTCCCGCGACTTCGAGGTCCACCAGGACGCCGTCCCCACCCCCGCCGCCGGACAGGTCGTGACGCGCACGATCTGGCTGTCGATCGACCCGTATATGCGCGGGCGGCTGCGCGAGCAGCAGCTTTATGCCGCGGGCATCGCGCCGGGCGAGGTCATGACCGGGGAAACGGTGGGGGAGGTGATCGCCTCCGCCCATCCGGACTTCAAGGCCGGGGACGTGGTGGTCGGCCCGCGCGGCTGGCAGAGCCATTGCCTGGCCGATGGCGACACGGTCGTGAAGATCGACCGGGCCGCCGGCGCCCCGATCTCGGCCTATCTCGGTGTGCTGGGCATGCCCGGTGCCACGGCCTATGCCGGGGTGACCGAGATCATCAAGCCGAAGGCGGGGGAGACGATCGTGGTGTCCGCCGCGTCGGGCGCGGTGGGCTCGGTGGCCGGGCAGCTGGCCAGGCGTGCCGGGGCGCGGGTGGTCGGCGTGGCGGGCGGGCCGGACAAGTGCCTGTGGGTGCAGGACAGCCTGGGCTTCGACGATTGCGTGGACCACCGGTCGATGAACCTGGTGGGCGAGTTGCAGGCGGCCTGCCCGAACGGCATCGACGGCTATTTCGAGAATGTCGGCGGCGCGGTGCAGGCGGCGGTGTTCGAACTGCTGAACCGCCATGCCCGCGTGGCGATGTGCGGGATGGTGTCCCAGTACAACGAGGCCGAGTTCCCGCCCGGCCCGAACCTGGGGTTCGTCGTTGGCAAGGCCGTGCTGATCCAGGGCTTCATCGTCTCGGACAATCCGCAGCGGCTGATCGACTGGCGCCGGATCGCGGCGCCATGGGTGGCCGATGGCAGCCTGGTCTATCGGGAAGACGTGGTCGACGGGCTGGAGAACGCGCCCGACGCCCTGGGTGGCATCCTGGAAGGCCGCAATTTCGGCAAGCTGCTGGTCCGCGTGGACCACGACCCCGCATAAGGGGCCGGGGGCGGCCGGTGGTCGCCCCCGCGTTCTGCCTACCCCCGGTTACGGCCCACCAGGGCGCGGACGGTGGACTTCACCGCTTCCAGATCGTTCGGCAGAACGGTGAAACGTTCCTGCCGTTCATACAGGTCTGCCATGCGCGCGGGCAGCGGCGGGCGCAGGCCGGTCGCGCGCTCCATCGCGTCGGGGAATTTCGCCGGATGGGCGGTCGCCTCGGCCACCACGGGAATGCCGCCATGCGGCGCCTCGGCGCGCGCAGCCGCGATGCCGATCGCCGTATGCGGATCGGCGAGGTATCCACAGCTGTCATGCAGGCGCCTGATCTCGGCCTCGGTGCCGGCGTCGTCCAGCCTGAAGCCGTGGAACAACTGCCGAGCGCGGTGCCATGCCGCGTCGGGAACCGGCATCCGCCCGGTGGCGCGGAAATCCCGCATCGTCGCGGCGGTGGCAACCGGGTCGCGATCCCTTAACTCAAACAGCAGCCTCTCAAAATTGGAACTCACCTGGATGTCCATGCTCGGCGACAGCGACGGTTCGACCGGGCGCATCGACATGTCGTTCGCGGTCAGGAAGCGGGCCAGGATGTCGTTGCGGTTCGCGCCCACGATCAGGCGCGCGATCGGCAGGCCCATCCGGCGCGCCACCCAGGCGGCCAGGACGTTGCCGAAATTGCCGGTCGGCACGCTGAACGCCACCTCCCGGTCCGGGGCGCCCAGGGCCAGCGCGGCGGCGACGTAGTATGGCACCTGCGCGGCGATGCGCGCCCAGTTGATGGAGTTGACGGCCGAGAGATGCGTCTCCTGCCGGAACGCGGTGTCGGCGAAGGCGGCCTTCACCAGGTCCTGGCAATCGTCGAACGTGCCCTGGATGGCGACGTTGCCGATGTTGGGCGCCAGCACCGTGGTCATCTGCCGGCGCTGCACCTGGCGGGCGCGCTCGTGCGGGTGCAGGATCACCACGTCGATGCGGCCGCGGTTGGCGCAGGCCTCGATCGCCGCCGAACCGGTGTCGCCGGATGTCGCGCCCACGATGGTGACGCGGGCATCGCGTTCGGCCAGCACATGGTCGAACAGGCGGCCGAGAACCTGCATCGCCATGTCCTTGAACGCCAGCGTCGGGCCGTGGAACAGCTCCTGCACGAACAGGGTGGTTTCCAGCTGGACCAGCGGTGCGACGGCGGGATGGCCGAACCCGGCATAGGCGTCCTGGCAGATCGCCAGCAAGGTCTCGGCCGGGATCGCGCCCGCCACGAAAGGCTGCATCACCCGCGCGGCCAGCGCCGGGTACGGCAGGCCGCGCATGGCGCGCCAGTCGGCCGGGGAGAAATGCGGCCAGGTCTCGGGCACGAACAGCCCGCCATCCTCGGCCAGTCCGGCCAGCAGCACGCCGGCGAAGTCGCGCGCGGGGGCATGCCCGCGGGTGGAGATGTAGCGCATGGGGGCACCCTACTCGGGCCCGCCGTCGGGACTCAATGGCGGGTGAACGTCCAGTACAATGGTGATCGGCCGGCGCGCAGGGCCTTGGCCTCGTACCGCGTGGGCGGCCAGCCGGCGGGCCGTGTCGTGGCCGGCGGCGGGGCGTCGAACAGCGTCTGCGCGGCCATGACCTCGGTCACCCAGGCCTGGTAGGTCGGGTCGTCGCTTGCCACCCGCCATGTCGCACCGTGCTTCAGGACCCGCGCGAGCAGGGGCAGCATGGC
Organism: uncultured Bifidobacterium sp.; assembly: GCA_964478525.1. Classification (GTDB taxonomy): domain Bacteria; phylum Pseudomonadota; class Alphaproteobacteria; order Acetobacterales; family Acetobacteraceae; genus Rhodopila. The sequence goes on along the minus strand of CAYZKM010000076.1, from coordinate 8,628 downwards.
CGGGTGGACGAAGCGGCGCTTGGCATGGCGCATCTTGGGCCAGGGGTCGGGGAACATCAGGAACAGCCGGTCCAGCGAGGCGTCCGGCAGCGATTGCAGCAAGGGCCGCGCGTCGTCGGGCCACAGCCGCAGGTTCGGGGGCAGCGGGGCGGTGGCTTCCTGCCCCTCGGGCACCAGGCGCGACAGCAGCGAGCAGATGCCGTTCTCGAACACCTCGCAGGCGATCAGGCCGGCCTGCGGATGGGCTTCGGCCTGCGTCAGGGCGTGCTCGCCGCCGCCGAAGCCGACTTCCAGCCAATACTGAGTGACGGGGGCGGGCCAGGGGATGGCGGGGTCGTGGCGCAGGCGCGGCAGCGTGACCGCGAGCAGCGTTTCCTGCCGCGGGCGCAGCTTGTGGCCGCGCGCCCTGCCATACAGGCGATCGGGCGGGGGTTTGACCGTGGGGGCCATGGCAGTGCGGGGTGGGCGACGGGGGATGGGCGATGGGGGATCGGCTGGGGGTGGCCGGCCGGTTGCCCGGCCAGCCAGTACCGGTCAGCGGCCGAACGCGGCCTTCAGCGGCGCCACCAGGTCGGTCTTCTCCCAGGTGAACGTGTCCTTCGCCGCGTCCGGTTCGCGTCCGAAATGGCCATAGGCCGAGGTCGGCACGTAGATCGGGCGGTTCAGGCGCAGATGCTCCCGGATGCCGCGCGGGCGCAGGTTCACCAACTCCCGCAGGGTCTTTTCCAGGCGCACCTCGTCGATGTCCTTGCCGGTGCCGTGCAGATCGACATACAGCGACAGCGGGTCGGACACGCCGATCGCGTAGCTGAGCTGCAGGGTGCACTTGTCGGCCAGGCCGGCGGCGACGACGTTCTTCGCCAGATAGCGGCAGACATAGGCGGCGGACCGGTCGACCTTGGTCGGGTCCTTGCCGCTGAACGCGCCGCCGCCATGCGGGGCCGCCCCGCCATATGTATCGACGATGATCTTGCGCCCGGTCAGGCCGCAATCGCCGTCCGGGCCGCCGATCACGAAATTGCCGGTCGGGTTCACATAGACTTCGTGCTCGGGCGGCATCCAGCCCTTCGGCAGCACGCTTTCGATCATCGGCCACAGCAGGCGCTTGATCTGCGCCTGGTCCAGGCCTTCGTCATGCTGGGTCGACACGACGACGGACGTCGCGGCCACCGGCTTGCCGTCGACATAGCGCAGCGTGACCTGGCTTTTCGCGTCGGGCAGCAGCCCGGCGGCCGAGGCCGAACCATCCTTGCGGCGGTCGCGCATCACCCGCAGGATCTCGTGCGAGTAGTACAGCGGGGCCGGCATCAGGGTCGGGGTCTCGCGGCAGGCATAGCCGAACATGATGCCCTGGTCGCCGGCGCCTTCATCCTTGTTGCCGGCGCTGTCGACGCCCTGCGCGATGTCGGCCGACTGCGAGTGCAGGTGCACGGCCACGTCGGCGTTCGCCCAGTGGAAGCCGTCCTGCTCGTAGCCGATGTCGCGGATCGCCATGCGGGCGAGGTGCGCCAGGTATTCATGCGTCACCGAGTCGGGGCCGCGGGTTTCGCCGGCCAGGACGACGCGGTTGGTCGTCACAAGGGTTTCGCAGGCGACGCGGGAATAGGGATCGGCTGCCAGGAAGGCATCCAGCACCGTATCGCTCAGCCGGTCGGCGACCTTGTCCGGGTGCCCTTCGGACACGGATTCGGAAGTGAACAGGTATTCGCCCGTGTCGCGCATCTATTGCTCTCTCGCGTCGCGGATGGTGACGGCCAGGGAACGGCCGGACCCGGCCGGATGGCGGGTCGGCGGTGTGTGACCGAAAGGGGCGGGGGGGTCAAGCATCACGTGCCCGCCGGGTGGAAAACCGGGCTACATCCCCAGCACGTCCATCATCGAGTAGAGCCCCGCCGGCCGCCCGGCGGCCCACAGCGCGGCACGGACCGCGCCGGTGGCGAAGCTGCGCCGGTCGAAGGCGCGGTGGGTCAGGGCGATATGCTCGGTGCCCGAGGCGAAGATCAGCGTGTGCTCGCCCACCACCTGCCCGCCGCGCAGCGCGGCGAACCCGATCGCGCCGGTCTTGCGCGCGCCGGTATGGCCGTGCCGGCCGCTTTCCATCACGTCATCCAGCACCACGCCCCGCCCCTTGGCCACCGCGCGGCCCATCCCGATGGCGGTGCCCGACGGCGCGTCGACCTTCTGGCGATGATGCATCTCGATGATCTCGGCGTCGTAGGACTCGGCGGGCAGGGCGGCGCCCATCCGTTCCGACAGGGCCAGGACCAGGTTCACCCCGGCCGAGAAATTGGCGGCATAGACGACCGGGATGGACCTGGCGGCGACCGCCACCGCGGCCTCGTCGGCCCCGGACAGCCCGGATGATCCCAGTATCCATGCCTTGCCCGCGGCCGCCATCGCAGCGGCGGTGGCCTGCGCGGTGGCGGCGTTGGTGAAGTCGATGACCACGTCCGACGCGGCGGCCAGGGAAGCCAGGTCGGGGAACAGCGCCGCACCACCCGGGGCCGGCCTGGCCGATCCGCCGCGGCCGATGCCGCCGGACAGGATCGCGCCGGCGGCGGGCACTTCCTCGGCCAGCAACAGGCCCATGCGGCCGGTGATGCCGGCGATGCCGATGCGCGGTTCCATGGTCGTGCCTCCCGTTATCGAATCCGGCCCGATCCTGCGATCGGCGGCCCCGCCCGTCCAGAGGATGTCGTCCGGCATCCCCCGCCGCGGGGCAGGGGATGCCGGACCCCGTCTCAGACGGCGTTTTCCAGGACGTGGATGACGCGGTTCGCCACCAGGTCCTTGGTCTTCGCGCCATAGGCCTTCATGTGGTCGGACGCGGCATGCGCGGCCAGGTGCTTGGGGCTTTCCCACTTCTCGATCACCACGAAGGTGTCGTCGCCGTATTTCGTGGGCGTGCCGGTCGAGGCATCGATGACCGGGCCGTATTCGATGCAGCCGTCCTCGGCCTTCACGGCGGGGATGTTGGCCTTGAACGCCGCCAGGATTTCAGCGCGCTTGCCGGGCTTGGCCGTGATGAAGGCCAGGACATGGATCATGGTGTCTGCTCCTTGGTTTGGGGGCGGCGGACCCGCCACCCCATCGCGTCGCGCAACGGGCGCGCCGTGCGCCCATATTGCGGCAAACCCGCGCGGAAACGAAGCCGTGCGCCATCAGCCCCCTGCCAGGGGCCGCGGGCCGCCGCCCCGCGCGGTTCAGGTGGGGCGCCAGTTGAACCGCCCGGACAGCCATTGCCGCAGCGCGGTCAGCGACGCCTGCTGCGCAGCCGCGCCGTGCGCGGCCGTGGTGACGTCGGCCCCGCCCGTGGCACGCACGCCGAACGCCTGCGCCAGGGCCCGCACATCCATCGACGCGGCGGCCTCGGTCGCGGCGTGGCGCCACAGGGCGACCTGTGCGGCGGGGGTCAGGTGCGGCAGGACCAGCGTGAACTCCAACTGCGAGGCCACCGCCGCGGCGGACCAGGCATCGGCCAGCGGGCCAGGCGGCATCGGGCCGCCGATCGCCGCATAGGCCTCGCGCAGGGTCGGCACCTCGGGGAACGTGTCGCAGCGCACATGCTGGCCGGTTTCGTCATGGCCGCCCAGGCTGAACAGCGGCAGCCCGCCGGCATCCAGGAACGGACGCGCCTGCGCCACCACGTTGTGCCCGCGCAGGAACACCGCGTCGACGGCGCGCCGGCCGAACGCCGCGGGCAGGGCGTCGGGCGCGATCGGCGCCACCGGTTCGGCCACGGCGCCCAGCAGGTCGATCCCCAGGATCGCCGTCAGGTCGGGCGAGGCGAACCCGGCCGAGGCGATCCGCACCGGCTTGCGCGATGCCACCGTGCCCGGGCGGAAGATCACCAGCCCCGGCGTGACGCCCGCCATCACCGGCGTCCAGCGCGCGACGTCGTACTGGGCGCGCGGATCGCCCACCATCCAGGCGAGGATGGCCTCGGACGGTGCCAGCAGCGCCGTCATGCCATCAGGCATGCCGCGCGCCGCGAACTGGTTCGCCGCCGTCACCCCGTCGGCGCCGCCGACGCTGGCGCAGCGCAGCGGTGGTTTCCGCAGGCCCTGGGACAGCGGCGCCTGGATCGTGCGGCCCCAGTGGTCCAGCGTGCCGCCCTCGGGTCCGGCGATCAGCAATGTCGATGGGTCGAGCGGGGCCACCGGCACCGCGCCCGGGGCTGCCCGCGCGGTCCGTTCCGACAGGGCCAGCCCGGCCAGCGCCGACAGGACCGAACGGCGCCCCAAGGGTGGCACGACCGGTGCCACGAGGGGCGCCAGGGGTCGGGACGCCAGGGGTCGGGACGCCAGAGGTCGAGACGCCAGAGGTCGAGACGCCAGAGGTCGGGACGCCAGAGGTCGGGACGCCAGGGGTCGAGACGATTGTCCGATCGACGGCGATGCGTCGGTCATGGGCAGCGTTCTCCGCTTGGGGCCCGGCCCGGGGACCGGGGCCGGGGCAAACCCTACCCAACTGGTCCGGTCATGACCAGACCCGAAATCCCCCCGCCGGCTCGGTGATCGTTGCGTTCGTGACCACCGTTGCCAGTGGGCGCAGGCCATAGCCGCATCCTGGGCGAAAATCCCACATCATTGCGGGACGATATCCCAGGCGCGGATTCCTTCCTGCATGCGCATGTTGAAAGTCAAGCCCTTGCGCAAGGCAAAGACATTCACTTGAAAATGCAGCGGGATGATCGGCAGGTCCGGCATCGCCAGCCTCTCGGCCTGTCGATACAGCGCCTCCCGCGCCGTCTCGTCGATGGTGCCCAGCGACTGCTCGACCAGCGCATCCACCTTGGGGTTGGCATATTTCGTCGGGTCGAACACCGCGTCGCGGCCCTTGTCCGGCGCCGAGGAGGCGATCAGGAACGTCAGGTTGCTGCTCGCCTCGCCGGTATCGCTCGCCCACCCGGTCAGCCGGATCGAGAATTCCTGCTTCACCGCCCGGCTGAAGAACGTGGCGGCAGGCATCGCCTCGACCGTCGTCTTCACCCCGATGCGGGTCCACATCTGGGCAATGGCCTCCATGATCTTGCTGTCGTTCACATAGCGGTTGTTCGGCCCGTGCAGCGTGATGCCGAAGCCGTTCGGATAGCCCGCCTCGGCCAGCAGCTTGCGCGCCTGCTCCGGCTCGTACGGATCGGGCTTCAGCGACGGGTCGTGCCCGCTGGCGCCCTGCGGCATCAACTGCCCGCTGGGCACGGCGAACCCGTCCATCACCCGCTCCTGGATCCCGGCGCGGTTGATCGCCAGCGACAGGGCGCGCCGCACACGCAGATCCTGCAGCGGGTTGGTGTCCAGCTTCTTGCCGGCGGCGTCGGTGACCCACGGGGTTTCCTTCCGCCCGATATCCGGGGCCAGGTAGATCAGCCGCTGGCCCGACACCGACACCACCGACAGCCTGGCGTTCTTCTTCAACTCGGCCACGTCGCGCGGCGGCACCTGGTCCATGATGTCCAGATCGCCCGACTGCAACGCCGCATTGCGGGCGGCATCGTTCGGGATCGCCTTGTAGTTCACCCGCGTCCAGGCTGGCTTCTTGTCCCACCACGCCTCGTTGCGCTCGAACACCGCATGGTCGCCGACGACGAATTCCCGCAGCCTGTACGGCCCGGTGCCGATCGCCGCGGTCATGTTGTTGTACGCCGCGGTCGGCGCGTTTTCCCCGTGCTTGCGCGAGATGATGCGCACCGCGGCCAGGATATAGGGCAGCAGCGGCTGCGGCGAGGCGGTGTGGAACCGCAGGGTGGTGGCGTCCACCTGCTCGATCCGGCTGACCGGCTTGACCGCGAAGTTGAAGCTGGACGGGCTGTTCTGCACCTGCGGGATGCGCGCGAAGGTGAACGCGACGTCGTCCGTGGTCAGCGGCGAGCCGTCATGGAAGGTCACGCCGCCCCGCAGCTTGAACTCCCACACCGTTTCCCCGACCGCGTGCCAGGACACCGCCAGCGATGGCTCGGGGGCATAGTTCGCGTTGAACCGGACCAGCGGGTCGAAGACATAGCTGGTCAGCACGTTGTTGGGCCCGAGGTTGTGAAAATGCGGGTCCATCGAGGTGAACGCCCCGCCAGTGCCCACGGTCAGGGTCTGCTGCGCCGAGGCAGGCGCGGCGGCCAGTGACAGAGAGGCGAACAGTCCCAGAATTCCCCAGCGCATGCCGCGATGTCTCCAACTGTGGCGAAGACGGCAAGACTAGCTGCTGGCGCGGCAAATGGCGACACGGGTCCGACTCAGAGGTCGAGGTCCCAGTCCTCGCCCACCATCGCCGGGCCGAAATCGCTGTGCGGGGCGCTGGCGACCAGGCGGAACCCGCCGGCGCGATAGATGCCGCGGGCGGCCACCAGCACGTCGTTGGTCCACAGCGTGACCTGGCGATAGCCGGTGCGGCGGGCGAAGGTGACGGCCTCGTTCACCAGCTGCCGGCCGATGCCCAGGCCGCGGGCGGACGGTTCGACCAGCAGCAGGCGCAGCCTGCCCACCTCGTCCGACTTTCGCACAAGGAACACCGAACCCACCCGCACCCCATCCCGCTCGGCGATCCAGCAGCGTTCCCGGGCGGGATCGTGCTGCGCCAGATAGGCGCCGCCGACCTGCGCGACCAGCGCCTCGAACCGGTGGTCGAAGCCATACTCCTGTGCATACAGCGCGCCATGACGCTGGATCACCCAGCCGATATCGCCGGGTTCCGGCGGGCGGGCGGTCCAGCGGGCGGCGGGGCGTTCCCCCAGCAGGCGGGCGATGCCGGCCATGTGGGTGACCAGCTCCTCCTGCGCGGGCGGCGGCATCGTGTCGAGCATCGCCGCGACCTCGGCCCGCGCGGCTTCGTTCAGCGGGGCAAAGGCGGCCCGCCCGGCATCCGTCAGCGTCAGCGTATGGCGGCGGCGGTCGCCGGCCACGCGTTCCCGCCCCAGCAACTCGGCGCGGGCGAAGCGATCCAGGATGCGGCTGAGATAGCCGGGATCGAGATCGAGCACCGCACAGAGTTCCGTGGCGGTGGACTGCCGGCGATGGGCGAGTTCATACAGCACCCGCGCCTCGGTCAGCGAGTAGCGGCTTTGCGACAGCCCCTCGCGCAGCACGCCGATGCGGTGCGTGTAGAAGCGGTTGAAGGCGCGAACGGCGGCGGTGCGGTCGGCGGCGTCGGTCATCGGGATGCCTTACGGATGTTAATTGACCCAGTCAACAATCACCACCCTCACGGCTTGGCGCCCCGCCTGGCCTGTGGCTTTATGCCCGTCCTGTGAACGGCCAACGGGAAGACGGGGCAATGTCCGACGTGAAGGAAAAGCCGGCCGGTGCGGCACCGGCGGGAGATGCGGTTGGGGATCTGGATGCGATCGTGGTGGGCGCGGGGCTGGGCGGCCTGTACGCGCTGTACCGCCTGCGTGGGCTGGGCATGAAGGCCCGCGCGTTCGAGGCGGGCAGCGGTGTCGGTGGCACATGGTTCTGGAACCGCTATCCCGGCGCGCGATGCGATGTCGAGAGCCTGGAATATTCCTATGCCTTCGACAACAACCTGCAGCAGGAATGGCACTGGCCCGAGCGCTACGGCACGCAGCCCGAGATCCTGCGCTATATCAACCATGTCGCCGACCGGTTCGACCTGCGGCGCGACGTGCAGTTCAACACGCGGGTGAAGTCGGCGGTGTTCGATCCGGCATCGGACAGATGGACGGTGCGCACCGACACGGGCGAGGTGGTGACGGCGCGGTTCTGCATCATGGCGACGGGCAACCTGTCGACACCGCGCGTGCCGGACTTCAAGGGCATCCATGATTTCAAGGGCAAGTGGTATCATTCCGGCCTGTGGCCGCACGAGGGCGTGGACTTCACCGGGCTGCGCGTGGGCGTGATCGGCACTGGGTCGTCCGGCGTGCAGATGATCCCGCTGATCGCACAGCAGGCCAAGCACCTGACCGTGTTCCAGCGCACCGCCAATTTCAGCCTGCCGGCGCGCAACGCGCCGATGGATGACGACCGCGAGCGCCGGCACAAGACCGAATACACCGCCCGCCGAGCGGCTGCGTTCGAAACGCCGTTTGGGATCGCTGGCCATCCGCCGCCGACGACGTCGGCGCTGGATGTGTCCGAGGCGGAGCGCAACGCGGCCTATGAGGCGAAATGGGCCGAAGGCGGCAGCATCAGCTTCCTGTACGCCTATACCGATCTGCTGGTGAACAAGGCCGCCAACGACACCGCGTCGGAGTTCGTGCGCAACAAGATCCGCTCGATCGTGAAGGACCCGAGGACGGCCGAGTTGCTGGCACCGAAGGATCATCCGATCGGCACCAAGCGGCTGTGCCTGGATACGAACTACTACGAGACATACAACCGTCCCAACGTAAGTCTGGTCGATGTGCGCTCGGCACCGATCCAGGAGATCACCGCCAACGGCGTCAGGACCACCGAGGCCGAGTACGAGCTGGACGCCATCGTGTTCGCCACCGGCTTCGACGCCATGACCGGCGCGCTGCGCGAGATCGACATCCGCGTCGGCAACGGCCCGTCGCTGGCGGACAAGTGGGAGAACGGGCCGACGACCTATCTCGGCATGATGGTCGCGGGCTTTCCGAACATGTTCGTCATCACCGGTCCGGGCAGCCCGTCGGTGAAGACGCAGATGATCGTC
>CAYZKM010000075.1:0-13116 GCA_964478525.1 uncultured Bifidobacterium sp. | reverse complement strand
CCCGCGGGTTATCCCGACGGCAACACGCGCGATCGGCAGGGGCGGCTGATCTCGTGCGAGCTGGGCAGCCGCACGCTGACCCGCACTGAACATGACGGTACCGTCACGGTGTTGGCGTCACACTTCCAGGGCACGCGCCTGACGGGGCCCAATGATGTCGTGGTGAAGTCCGACGGATCGATCTGGTTCAGCGACAACGGCGCCGGTATCCGCGGCAACTACCTGGGCGACAAGGCGCCGCAGGAGATGCCGTTCCGCGTCTATCGGCTTGATCCCGTCACGGGCGATTTCACGATCGCGGTGGGGGATATGGAGCGGCCGAACGGCCTGGCATTCTCGCCGGACGAATCGAAACTTTACGTCGTGGACACGCCCAGCGGGACGAAGACGACACATGTCTATGACATGGTCGATGGCAAGGCCGTGAACGGCCGCGTCTTCTTCGACGCCACCCCGGGCTATGCCGACGGCATCCGCGTCGATACCGAGGGCAATGTCTGGGCCGGCTTCTCCGGCGGTCCAGGTCAGGACGGCGTCGCGGTGTTCGCGCCCGACGGTGCGCTGATCGGGCGCATCCTGCTGCCGGAACGCTGCGCGAATCTGTGCTTCGGCGGGCGCAAGCGGAACCGTCTGTTCATGACCGCGAGCCAGTCCGTCTACGCCTTGTATGTCGAGGCGCAGGGCTGCCCCGGCGGCTGATCCGCGCCGGCGCCAGGGCGAGGTCTGGCGTCCGATGCCCTGGCCGCCGCCCGCCACCACGACACGGCGGTCCTGAAACCCGCGACGGGCGCGGGGTTGGACCCAAGGGTCGACCCCGGGGGTCAACCCCAGGGGTCAACGTTGACAGACGGTCCGGTCGGGCGGACGATTGATCCGCAAATACCGGCCTGAACACGTCGCGACGTCAACCGGTCAGGACATGACCAGGCGGGAACACGTCCATTGCTCTGACGGATTGTCGATCACCAACAGGAGAGTCCCTCATGCCGCAAAGAGTCCGATACTCCGACGCTATCGAGCCATTGGTCCAGTTCATCGAGGAAACACCTCGCAGTGAAATCGTGGACCGCACATTGGAGAAGCTGCGCGCCGGCGTACCGGTCAACACGATGCTGGAAGCGTCGGTTCTTGCGGTGATCCGTTCGTCGGACCTGCCGCCCGGCCACCATGGCGGGCCGCTGCATCCGATGGCCGGACTGTATGGCGTATCGAAACTATCGGAACGCCTGACCGGCGAGGAACGCTTTCTGCCGGTGATCCAGCACGTCGCACTGGCCAACAAGCATATCCATGACCCCGTCACGTCCCCCTTCGCGCTGCTGGAATTCGCGGCCCTCGATGCCGCCGGCGGCGCGGTGACACAGGCGGAATACCTGGCCGGCGATGGCACCGGGCGCGCATCCGATGCCAAGGGCGTGGAAGCGACCAAGGCCGCCTTCCTGACCGCCTGCAACCGCGGCGAATCGAACAAGGCCGACCATCTGTTCCAGTGGCTGTGGCAGAACATTCCGCCCATGGAAGCGTTCGACCTGCTGTTGAGCGTGGCCATCCCCAAGAACGCAATGGACGACCATTACTTCATCTTCCCCGCGTTCACCTGGCGGGCGATGGACCAGGTGATCGGGTGGGACAACCTGTCCGTGCTGATGCGTCCGTCGGTCCGCTATACCGCGCGCTTCCCCGCGCCGCGCATCCTGCCCGACATCGATGCCGTCATCGAGAAGCATCAGCTGCTGTCACGGGTGATGCGCCAGCGCAGCGGCGATGACGAGACCGCGAGGATCGGCGCGCTGGGCGAGGCGATCGGTGCAGTTGCGGATTATAACCAGATTCCCGTGCTGATGGCCGAGGCGCTGGTCGACGGCCTGTCGATCGAAGGCGCGGGCGAGGCGCTGTCGATCGGCGCCGCGGGCCTGTTCCTGCGGTCGCTGACCGGCAATCCGATGGATGTGCACCTGCACACCAGCGTCAATCTGCGCCGCTACCTGCTGCGGCTGGACGGTCTGAGCCCGCGCAACAAGCTGATGCTGCTGCTGACCTGGCAGACCGGACCCGAGGTGAAGTCCACCCAGTATCGGATGGAACCAACCCCGCAGCCCGACATGGCCGCGGTCGCGGCACTGCCGCACCGCTCGCAGGCCGATCTTCTGGATGCGCTGGCCGAAAGTATCTACACCCAGCCGCCGACCGACTGGTCGAAGGTGACGAACCTGGGCAAGATGATCGCCGTGCCGGAAGTGAAGAACACGGTGAACCTGGCGCAGCAATACGTGAACCTGGGATACAGCCCGGAAGCGTTCATTCAGCGCCTGGCCGAAATCGTCTGCCACGACAGCTTCACCGAGATGCATGCCTTCAAGCATCACCAGGCGATCGTCGAGGAATTCTACGCCACCCGTGAACCCTGGCGCTGGATGCACCTGGTGTCGGGCGCCCAGGCGGCGGCGATTTCCTTCGGCAAGAACATGGACGTCTACGAAGGCGCGCTCGACCTGCTGCACGCGGCGTAACGACGAACGACAAGGCGGCGGGCGAACGACCCGCCGCCACGGAGGACACGGCCATGGCCCCGTATCTGCAACAGATCACCACGCCCAACGCGTGGACCAGCCGTTCCATCGGCGGCAAGGCGGGGCTGACGCACCGGCTGACCCCGGCGCAACTCGCCGCGTTCGATGCGCTGGCACGAGCCACCCGGCACCTGAAGCCGCAGCAGGTGACCCGCGCGCAGTACGACCACCCCGAGGTCAATGCCCTGACCGCCTGGCTGGACCGGACGATCCGGCATGGGCGTGGCGCGGTGATCCTGTCGGGGCTGACACCCGATACCCACAGCGCCGAGGATATGGAGCGCATCTACTGGGGTATCGGCACGCATCTGGGCGATGCCGCGGTACAAAGCATGCTGGGCGAGCGTCTCGGGCACGTGCAGCATGTGAAGGACGATCCGGTCGCACGCGGGTATCGCAGCAACGAGGAGCTGGGCCCGCACACCGATTCCTATCGCATCGTCGGCCTGATGTGCCTGCAGCGCGGCGAAACCGGCGGCGAGAGCCGCATCGTCAGCAGCCTGGCCATCCACAACGCGATCCAGGCGACCCGGCCGGACCTGCTGGAGCCGCTGTACGAAGGCTATCACTATGCCGTGGCCGAGGCGCAATTCTCTGACAAGCCGGTTACCGACTTCAAGATTCCCGTCTTCTGCAACATCGGTGGTATCGTCAGCTGCAGCTACGTCCGTGGCTTCATGTATCAGGCGGCAAAGCTGCTGGGCCAGCGCCTGCCGGACAGGCTGGTGCAGGCGATGGACTATTTCGACGAGATCGCCGAACGCGACGACATGAAGGTGGAGTTCCTGATGGCGCCCGGCGAGATGATGCTGTGGCACAATTTCCAGATGCTGCACGCCCGTCGCGCCTATCAGGATTCGCCGCAGCATACGCGGCACCTGCTGCGGCTGTGGCTGAAGATCGGCGATGACCGCCCGCTGCCCGACGCCATCGAGCAGCGCGCCCTGATCTATGAGCGGATCCATCGCGAGAAGCTTGGGCGCGTGCCGGCCGGTGCCCTGATCGAGGCCTGAACCGGCGTGGCGCTTGACCATCCGGCTGTCCGCGCGCTGTGATCCGCACAACCCCGGATCGAACCGGGCAGCCAGGAGGCGCGTGCCATGCAAACCTATGTCTATGCCGGGCTGTCGGCCCGTACCAGCGGCTCGATCAGCGGCCTGTTCCGGCGCGCGGTCGACGGTGAGGGCTGGGAAGCCGGCGCCCTGCCCGATGATACGCATGTCCATGCCATCACCATCGACCCCGACGATGCCAAAGTGGTTTACGCGGCAACCAGTTCAGGCCTGTATCGCAGCCGCGACCAGGGCCGGCGCTGGACCCGCCTGGTCGCGGCCGCGGACGGCGAACAGATGTGGTCGGTCCTGATCCACCCCGCCAACCATCGCACCATCCTGACCGGCACCGCGCCGCTGGGCCTGTATCGCAGCGATGATGCCGGCGAGACCTGGCGCCGCATGCCGAAGCCGGCCATTCCCGAACGCATGGTGGGCGCGTTCCCGTCGCGGATCATGCGGATGGGGATCGTGCCGTCGCGTCCGGACGAGATCTGGGCCGGGCTGGAAGTGAACGGTGCGATGGTCAGCCGCGACGGCGGCGAGACCTGGCAGGATTGCAGCGACGAGCTGGTGCGCCTGTCGCATCAGCCGCATCTGGAAAGTGCCATCCTGACCAAGGACAAATCCGAGGGCATGCTGGATGTGCACGCGATCTGCGTGTCCCCGGCCGCGCCCGGCAGCGCGTTCCTGGCCCTGCGCATGGGGCTGTTCCGCAGCGACGATGGTGGTTCCACCTGGAACGACCTGGGCATCGGGAAGCACGCCGCGCATCTGCGCTATGGGCGCGACATCGTCGTCGCGCCATGGGATCCGAACACGCTGTACGCCTGCATCGCCGATTCGTCACGCGGGCAGGCCGGGCGGCTGTATCGCAGCATCGACCTCGGCCGCACCTGGGAACAGCTCGATCGCGGCATCGATGTGCGCAGCACGATGATGGCCGTCGCCTTGCCTGCCCATGACCGCGAACAGGCCCATTGTGTCGCGCGCCTGGGCCAGACATTCAGCACACGCGACGGCGGACGCACCTGGCGCGAATACAAGTTGCCCGAGGGTGCCGGCGCGGCCGTCGCCGTCGCCTGCGGCTAGAGCATGATCACGCTGAGCGGAATCGTGGCAGCGTGTGAATCATGCGATCAAACAATGAGCTAGCGCGCGCTGACCGGTTACGGTCAGCCGGAAAGCGCGCTGGCGCGTTCCCAGACACCACCCGAGGGACGATTCGATGCGGCAATTACCGGCGGGGCTGCTGGCCATCATGATGGCGGGTGCAAGCCCCGTATCCGCGCAACAATCCGGCGGGGTGCTGCGCATCCATCATCGCGACAGCCCCGGCAGCCTGTCGATCCACGAGGAAACCAGCAACTCGGTCGTCACGCCCATGATGGGCGTGTTCAACAACCTGGTCATGTACGACCAGCACGTCGCGCAGAACAGCATGAACTCGATCGTCCCCGACCTGGCCACCGCCTGGACCTGGAGCGACGATCACACCACCCTCTCGTTCACGCTGCGCGACGGCGTGACATGGCACGACGGCAAGCCGTTCACCGCCGAGGATGTGAAGTGCACGTGGGACCGGCTGATCGGCAAGTCGTCTGACAAGCTGCGGCTGAATGCGCGGGAAGGCTGGTACCAGAACCTGGATGCCGTCCAGACATCCGGGCCGCTGGCGGTCAGCTTCAAGCTGAAACGCCCGCAGCCGTCATTCCTGGCATTTCTCGCATCCGGCTTCTCGCCGGTCTATCCGTGCCATGTGCCGGCGGCGCAGATGCGCACGCAACCGATCGGCACCGGGCCATTCATGTTCTCGGAGTACAAGCGGAACGAGCTGATCCGCCTGGTACGCAATCCGAACTACTGGAAACCCGGCCGCCCCTATCTGGATGGGATCGAGTTCTCGATCATTCCCAACCGTTCCACCGCGATCCTGTCCTTTGTCTCCGGCAAGGTCGACATGACCTTTCCATATGAAATTACCATCCCGCTGGTGAAGGACATCCTGACGCAGGCCCCGAAGGCAAGCTGCGAGATCGCCGCGAACAATGTCAGCACCAACCTGCTGGTGAACCGTACGGTCGCCCCGTTCGACAAGCCCGAGATCAATCGCGCCATGGCACTGGCGATCGAGCGCAAGCCGTTCCTCGACATCCTGTCCGAAGGCAAGAACGACATCGGCGGCGCCATGCTACCGCCGCCCGAAGGCGTATGGGGCCTGTCGCCGGCGATGCTGCGTGATCTGCCCGGATACGGCGACGACCCCGCCCGCAGCCGCGAGGAAGCCCGCGCCATCATGCAACGGCTGGGCTATGGCCCCGACAGGCGCATCGCCGTGAAGATCGCCACCCGCAACGTGCCGGCGCACCGCGATCCCGTGGTGATCCTGATCGAGCAGCTGAAGCAGATCTATATCGACGGTGAGATCGAACTGATCGAATCCGCGGTCTGGCCGTCCCGCATCACCCGGCGCGACTTTGCCCTGGCCTTGAACCTGACCGGCAGCGGCGGCGATGATCCCGATGTCCAGTTCTATGAAAACTACACCTGCTCGGCCCTGCGCAATTTCACCGGATTCTGCAATCCGGCGACCGATGCGCTGATCGACCGGCAATCGATGGAGTTCAACCAGGAGACTCGCAAGCGCCTGGTGCATGACATCGACCGCCAGCTGCAGCGTGACGACGCCCGCCCGATCATCATGCACGCCCGGTCCGCCACCTGCCTGCAGCCATGGGTCAGGAACCTGACCATCATGGTGAACAGCATGTACAATGGCTGGCGGTTCGAGGATGTGTGGCTGGAAAAATAGCTCAGCGCGGCAGCAGCATGTCCGCGATGATCCGTACCAGCTCGACATAGCTGCGCATCAGGAATCCCACGGCGGCACCGCCCACGATGCCGCCCGCCAGCCAGGCCAGGTTGCCGCAGGCCACAGACGCCCATACGCCGGCCAATACGGGGACCACACCGAAGCCGATTGCGATCCAGCTGCCGTGCCGCCGCAGCAGGCGTACCGCGGGATAGGGCGCATCGGCACTCTCGGGCGGGGGATACTCATGGTCCGACATGTGCGGTCACGAAACCAGGCGCGGCGTCAGCGGCTTGCACACGCGCACGCCGGGGATCCCGATCAGGGCGGACACCGCGTCGCGCCGGTCCGCCACGGCAAAGCCGCGGCGCGTGATCGTCCTGTCCAGCCCGACAGGCGTGGTCCATTGCACCGGCACCGGCACGCTCGCACCGTCCTCGACGACCACCAGCGCGCCGTCCATCGGCACGTCGGGCGTCTGGTCCAGGCCGGCCAGCACGTTGCGGTGCCAATTGTTCATGCGGGTCTGCCACTCCCCGGTGCCACCCGGCCCCGCCTTGGCGCGATATGCGGCGCTGCTGAACACCTCGGGTCCGGTCACCTGGTGCAGCGCGACGAAGGGCGAGTCGTGCGGTGTCAGCGATTCGAAGCGCTGGGTCGCCTGGATACCCGGGATCGAGATCAGCTTGCGCATATGGGACAGGTACCACGCATCCCATTCCACGCGACGATGCAGATCGATCAGTGCCATCTCCACCATATAGATCATCACGCCATCTCCTTCATGGTCCTGGCTGCATGTTCGGCGGAGCGGAAGCCGAATACGGCGGCCTTGGACAGGCCGCCGACATAGCCGATCAGCGGCCCGCCCTCGATCCCGCCGGTGGTGGCACCCGCGGCATACAGCCCGGGGATGACACCGCCGCTTTCGGACAGGACACGCGCATCGCTGTCGATACGAATGCCACCCATCGTGTAGGTGATGCCCGGGCAGACGGGGATTGCCATGAATGGGCCGGTGGCGATCGGCATGGGCTTGTACCGGTCGGTTGTGCGCGGTGGTGCCAGCGACGCGAATGCCCCCGATGCGCAGGCCGCGTTATGCGCCGCCACGGTCCGCGCCAGGCCAGCCGGGTCCAGGCCCGCCAGGCCAGCCAGCGCATCCAGCGTATCGGCGCGATGCACCGTGCCGCCGGCGCGCACCAGTTCCGGGTTCACCGGAATGCGCGCCGACCGGCCCGGCCCCTCCCAGATGCGTGCATCGAAAACGATCGTGGTGGACAGCGGCTTTTCGGACCGGGCCAGCATGTTCGCCATATGGATGCCGCCCATGCCCTCGTTGGTCACGCGCTGGCCTGCCTCGTCCACCAGGATGGCGGCAGACGCGATGCCGTCCAGCTCGGGGTATGGCCAGACGCGGTCGTTCACCATGGAATCGCGTACCAGCAGATGGCCGTAGAAGCAGTCCAGCGGCGTGATCGCCGCCCCGACCGCCTGCGCCATGCGCAGCCCGTCGCCAATGCCGGTGGATGTGCCGCGCTGCTTCACCTGTTCCGGCACCTTCATGATGTGCCGGCGCAGCAGATCCAGGTTGCCCTGGAAACCGCCATCGGCCAGCACCACCGCGCGCGCCGCGATCGCCTCGGTGCCGCCGGCCCGTTCCATCGTCAGGCCCACGCAGCGTCCGTCGCGCATCAGCAGCGCCGTCGCGCGCGTGCCCAGCATCAGCGATCCGCCGAACCCGCGCAGCCGGTCACCCAGCAGGCGCAGCATCACGTCGGGGCCTCGCCCCTGCCAGTCCAGCCCGGCCACCAGCGGGCGCGGCGGCGCCATCATCCAGTTCTGCCAGGCCACAGCACCGGCGCGCATGAACCGCCCGCCCTGCGCGCGCAGCCAGTCGATCACGCGCGTGGTTTCGCTGACCATCACCTCGGCCAGCGCGGGGTCCGTATGGCCATTTGTATTGCGCTCGATCGCCGCCCGGATCGCCGCCGGCGGCTCCTTGGGATCGGTGTAGCCGACATGGATGATCCCGCCCGACCAGCGCGTGTTGCACAGGTAGCGCGGGTCGCTGCCCTGCTCCAGCACCGCCACGCGCAGCCCGCGTTCTGCTGCGCGCGTCCCGGCGACCATGCCGGCCAGGCCGGCGCCGACCACAACCAGATCGAAATCACCAGTCTTCATAGCGATCCGCATCCTGCTCCCTGCCTTCGGATTGCCGAGTGGGACGTGCGTTGTCAACGCGCGGGTGATAGACTGGGCGGGAAGCCGACACGGATCGGGCAGGGGAAGGGGATACGCAATGGACATCCGCCGCCGCATCATGCAGGCCGCAGCCTTGAGCCTTTGCCTCGCCTGCATGCCGGCCCAGGCACAGCCCACGGCACCGATCACCACCGGCCAGATCGGTCAGATCATTGCCAGCCCGAACCGCAGCGAAGCCGACCGCGTCAACGACATTCGGCGCAAGCCCGCCGATATGCTGGCGTTCATCGCCATCCGTCCGGGGATCGTCGCGCTGGACCTGAGCGCCGCCGGTGGATACACCACCGAACTGGTCGCCCGCGCCGTCGGCCCGTCGGGCACGGTGTATGGTCAAAGCCGCCCGCGCCCCGCCGCCCCGCCTGCCACACCGACCGCCACGCCGGAAGGCAACAGCAACCCGTCCGCCCCGCCGGTGCCCACCGCGGCCAGCGGCCCGGTTCCGTCCCCGGTCGCCTTGGCCAGGCGCCAGGCCGCGATGAAAGAAGCCGGCGTCGCCGCCGCACCGATCACCGCGCTGTCGCGCCCGTTCGAGGACCCGCTGCCGCCGGAACTCGCCGATGCACGCCTCGATCTGGTGACGC
Source organism: uncultured Bifidobacterium sp. (assembly GCA_964478525.1). Classification (GTDB taxonomy): domain Bacteria; phylum Pseudomonadota; class Alphaproteobacteria; order Acetobacterales; family Acetobacteraceae; genus Rhodopila. Next base: position 3,836 of record CAYZKM010000075.1, on the reverse strand, counting down.
TGATGTTCAACTACCACGACCTCGGCCATCTCGGCATCGATCGCGCCGCCATGAACAAGGCCGTGTTCAAGGCGCTGAAGCCAGGCGGATTCTACGTGATCGCCGACCACAGCGGGCGGCCCGGCACCGGCATTTCCGAGGCCGGCACGCTGCACCGGATCGAGGAAGCGTTCCTGCGCCGGGAAGTCGAGGCCGCAGGGTTCAAACTGGTTGCGGAAGGCAACTTCCTGCGCAACCCAAACGATCCCCGCGACAAGAACACGCCCGACCCGCCGATGCCGAAGGATGAGTTCGTGCTGAAATTCGTGCGGCCGTAGCCGGCGGAGCCTACATCTTCTTGCCGACGGTCCAGCCGCCATCCACGGTCAGGATCGTGCCGGTGATGAAGCTGTTCCTCGCATCGGCCAGGAACAGGATGGCATCGGCGACTTCCCGCGGTTCGGCCCAGCGTCCGACCGCATGGATGTCCCGGATCGCCTGCGCATAGGCCGGGTCCTGAAAATACCGTTCCGTCAGCGGCGTGCGCACGACACCGGGCGCGACGGCATTCACGCGGATGCCCCTGTCGCCCAGTTCCAGCGCCATTTCCTTCGTCAGCCCGACCACGCCATGTTTCGACGCCGTATAGGCCGCGCGGTTCGGCGCCGCCATCAGGCCCAGCGTCGAGGCCAGGTTGACGATCCGCCCCGTCCCGCCCTGCCCGACGATCCGCTTCGCGAACGCCTGGCTGGTCAGGAACGTGCCGGACAGGTTGATGCCCATCACGCGGGACCATTCGTCGAACGACAGGTCCAGCACGCTTACGATTTCCCGCACGCCGGCCGAGTTCACCAGCACATCCAGCCGCCCCAGGGCGGTTTCGGCCGCGGTGACGAACCGCGCGGCGGATACGGGGTCGGCGACGTCGATCTGGAAGGCATGCGCCTCCTGCTTGCGGGCGCGGATGTCGGCGGCGGTCTTCTCGGCACGCTCCAGGTCCAGATCACCCACGGCGACGCGGGCGCCTTCGTCAGCCGCCGCGTAGCAGACCTGCTGGCCAATGCCGCTGCCGCCGCCGGTCACCAGAACGGCCTGATCCTGGAATCGCATCGTGTGTCCTCCGTGTTCCGTCGCAAGCTACGATCAGCCCGGGTGGGCGACAACCACGGCTCGACAGGGCCGGCGCGGCCGCTATCCTTGGGTCCGATCCGGAAGGGACCAGGCATCATGCGACACGCGTTGATCATCGCCGGCTCGCGTGGGCTGGGGTTCGGCCTGGTCCGCGAACATCTGGCGCGCGGCTGGCGCGTCACCGCCACGATGCGCGGCCCGTCGCCGGACCTGGAGGCGCTGCGGCAGGCATCGGACGGACGCCTGGCGCTGGAGACGCTGGACGTGACCGTCCCCGGACAGGCCGCGGCGCTGTCCATACGCCTGGCTGGACAGGCGTTCGACCTGCTGTTCCTGAACGCCGGCATCATGGCCGGGCGTGGCGTCGCGCTGGCGGATGTACCGGACCAGGACATCAGCGACATCTTCCTGACCAACGCCATCGCCCCGATCCGCGTCGCCGATGCCCTGGCCGGCCATGTCGCACCGGGTGGGATGATCGCGTTCATGTCGTCGATCCTGGGCAGTATCGGCACCAACGATGACGGCCGAGCGGAGTTGTACAGGGCGAGCAAGGCGGCGTTGAACTCGCTGATCCGCAGCTTCCGTGCCCGCCACGCCGCCGACGACACGACCATCCTGGCGCTGCATCCGGGGGTGGTGCGCACATCGATGGGCGGACCAACGGCGCCGCTTGACATCGACACCTCGGTGCGCGGTGTGGCCGACACGATCGCCGCGCGGTGGGGTTCGGGCGGGACGGCGTTCGCCGACTACCGGAACCGGGTCATCCCCTGGTAGCGCGCGGAGCGAAACCGCACATTCATGCGATCAAACAAGGGGATACAGCGTGCTGACCGTTTACGGCCGGCCGCAAAGCGCTTTATGACGTCACCAGATCGCACCGACCGGAGATCGTCGAGCCGTGACGCCGTCCTTCCCGTTGTTCCGCCGCCTGGCCCTGTGTCTGGTCATGCTGGGCGTGCTGAACGCCTGTTCCGGCCAGGGCGGGCGGCACCAGGCGCGCTACAGCCCCGCCGGCCGCTACTACCCGCCGCCCGGCCCGGCGGATGACCCGTGGGGACCGTATGTCGTCAGGGCCGCCGCGCGTTTCGGTGTGCCCGACACCTGGATCCGGGAGGTGATGCGCCGCGAATCCGGCGGGCGGGCAACCGTGACCTCCGGCGCCGGCGCGATGGGGCTGATGCAGGTCATGCCCGGCACCTATGCCGAGTTGCAGGTACGCCACAACCTGGGCGACGACCCGTACGAGCCACTGAACAACATCCTGGCCGGTGCGGCGTATATACGGGAGATGTACGACCGCTATGGCGCCCCGGGCTTCCTGGCGGCCTACAATGCCGGCCCGCGACGGCTGGACGACTATCTGAGCAGCCGCCGCGACCTGCCGGACGAAACCATCAACTATGTCGCGGCGATCGCGCCGCGGCTGGGCGCGTCGACCCCGCTGTCGGGTCCATTGGCGGTCTATGGCGACGGCGGTGCGGCGGCGGCGATCGCCACGGTGGCCTCCGCATCGACGGCGGATGGATGCGACCCCGACGCGGCCTATGACCCGACGCGTGTCTGCAGGGTTGGCGGATCGATCGGGTATGCGCCCCCCGCCGCCTCGGTCGTGCCGTCCGCCGCCCCGTCGGGGCCGTGCGACCCGGATGCGGCGTACGATCCCACCCGCCCGTGCACCCCGGCGCTGGCGGACGCGCCCATCCGGCAGGACGTGCTGGCCCCGCCGGCACCGACCCTGGTCGCCGCGGCCCCGCCATCCGCCAGCACCTGGGCCGTCCAGGTCGGCGCCTTCTCCACCTCGGTCACCGCTCGGCTGGCAGCCGAGAGGGCGCGCAGCACCGCGCCGGCATCCCTGCAACAAGCGCGAATCGAGCTGAACCCGACCGCGCCCGGTGGCCTGTATCGCGCGCGCCTGACCGGGCTGTCGGCCAACCAGGCCGCCGACGCCTGCGCCAGCCTGTCACGGTCCAGCCTGGCCTGCGTGGTGGTGCGCCCGGCCGGCGAACAGTCGTGGTGATCAGTCTCGTTTGAAACGATAATGGAACCGGCTGCCGCCGTCCGAGGTCACCAATCCGGCGGTCGGTGCCGGGAAGTGGATCGGCAGCAGCAGTGTCGGCGTATCGGCGACCGACGACAGGAATGATTGCCGCGAGGCGGCCGCCTGCTTCGGGTCCCAGTCCACGCCAGGCGACCAGTGCAGTTCCCGCGTCTGGATCGCGTGGTGCATCATGTCACCGGTCACGACGGCGCGCTGGCCCTTCGAGAAGATGTTCACGCAGCAATGGCACGGGGAATGCCCGGGCGTCGGCGTCAGCGTGACAGTGTCGTCCAGCGCATAGTCGTCATCGACCAGCAGTGCCTGGCCGGCTTCCACGATCGGCAGGCAATTGTCGCGGAACACGGTCTTGTGCGGGTCGGCGTCACGCTTGTACGCGTCCTCCCACGCCGCGTATTCCTTCTTGTGGAAGATGTACTTGGCATTGGGGAATGTCGGCACCCACCGCCCGTCACGCAGCGTGGTGTTCCAGCCCGTATGGTCGATGTGCAGGTGGGTGCAGAACACATAGTTGATCTGGTCGTAGCTGACGCCCAGGGCGAACAGCTCGTTCCGCCATCTCTCCTTGCCGGGGAAGTCGAACGGCGCGGGATGGCCCTTGTCCTCGCCGGTGCAGGTGTCGACCAGGATGGTATAGCGGGGGGTGCGGACCACGAAGGTCTGG
>CAYZKM010000074.1:0-13215 GCA_964478525.1 uncultured Bifidobacterium sp. | reverse complement strand
CCCTGTCGCGGCCGAGCCTGGCCATCCTGCCCTTGACGTCGGCATAGAAGCGGCGTCCCTCGGCGAGGTTGGGCGGCGCGGTGAACACCGCCTCGGCCGTTTCGGCCGCGAGCTGGCGTCCGGGCTCGGAAGAGCCCGCCTGCACGATCACCGGCCAGCCCTGCACCGGACGAGCGATGTTCAGCGGGCCGCGCACGGACAGGTGCGCGCCCTTGTGATCCAGGACATGCATCCTGTCGGGATCGAAGAAGATGCCGCTGTCCTGATCACGTATCCACGCATCATCTGCCCAGCTATCCCAAAGTCCCGTCACAACCTCATGAAACTCGCGCGCTCGGCGGTACCGCTCATCGTGCTCGACATGCTCGGTCAATCCGAAATTCAACGCCGCGTCCGGGTTCGCGGTGGTCACGACATTCCACCCGGCGCGGCCATTGCTGATGTGATCCAACGAAGCGAAGCGCCGAGCGACATGATAGGGTTCGTCGAACGTGGTCGATGCCGTCGCGACCAGCCCGATGCGCTGCGTGACCATGGCCAGCGCGGAAAGCAGCGTCATCGGCTCGAACGATGTCACGGTCGCACTGCGTCGCAGCGCCGGGGTCGGCATGTTCAGCACGGCCAGGTGATCCGCCATGAAGAACGCGTCGAAGCAGGCCCGTTCCAGCGTCTGGATGAAACGCACCATGTGCGCCAGGTTGAAGTTGGCGTCGGGGTCCGCGCCCGGATGGCGCCACCATGCCGTGTGGATGGCGACAGGGCGCATGACGGCGCCGAGATGAAGCTGCTTCGCCATGCCGTGCGCCTTTCCTTCCAACGTCCGTGGTATCACCTGACGGCAGGCAGGCGAACAGGGTACGCGATGGAATTCAAGGTGCGACAGGCGGCGACGGTTGTGGATTCCGCCCGCTCGGTCGTAGGCTGTTTCGCCGCCAGGTGCCCGAAACGAGGCGCAGCGGAAACGGAGGGAACCCATGGACATCGAACGTCGCCGTGTCGCACTGGCCGCCGTCGCGGCCGGACTGACCGTGGCTCAGGCCTTGCCTGCCGTTGCGGATTCGAGCGCTGACGCACAGACCGTCGCCAAGAAGCTGGAGGCCTTCCGGGCCGCGCAGTTCGCCAAGGACGGCACGGCACTCGCGGCTCTGGTCGCGCCGGAGCTCAGCTACAGCCATTCGAACGCGCGGGTCGAGGACAAGGAGGCGTTCCTGAAAGGTGCCACCAACCCGGCCACGCGGACGCTGTCGCTGGAATACAAGGACCCGTCGATCCGCATCGTCGGCGACGTGGCGATCGTGCGCTTCACCTGGAAGAGCGAGAGCGAAACGGTGGCGGACGGAAAAAAGAGCACGACGGACCTGCACATCCTGATGATGTGGCAGAAGCAGAACGGCGATTGGAAGCTGCTGTCACGGGCGTCCACGAAGCTGTAAGATCGGGACAGGCAGCATCACTGATCTGAACCCCGAGGGCATGCGACCCGCGGGGTTCGGATCCAGTCACCCAAACGTGATGATTTCAGGAGATACCAACAGAATGACGATGCAGGACGGGGCCTTCCGGCCAGAGCTGCGGGCGGCCGACGACGCGGTTATCGACGATGCGATCGCGCACGCCGATCCCATGGTCCTGCGTGGCTTGCTGTACCAACTGACCGGCGATCCAGAGGTCGCTGCGACCGGCGCGAAGCAGGTGCTGACCGGCTATTTCCACGTCGCCGCACCCGCCACCGATGCGGACGCGGTGCTGCTGCGACGCAAGGGGGCCGAGTTCCTGAAAGCCTATCGCGACAGCGGCGCCGGCAGCATCGCCGTCGGCCCGCGCGAACGGCTGCCGACCAGCCTGGGGCTGATGCTGGGCCAGACGCTGGAAGACGAAAACCTAACGCACCACCTGGAGGAGTTGGCGATCGACCCCTCGGTGCGCTCGCTGCGGTGGCAGCAGAAACCCGATCCCGCGCGGCTGAAGGATTTCACCGTCACGGTCATCGGGGCCGGCATGGGCGGGCTGAACGCCGCGCTGCAGCTGCGCCAGGCCGGGTTCCCGTTCACCGTGCTCGAAAAAAACACCGGCGTCGGCGGCACCTGGTGGGAGAACCGCTATCCCGGCGCCAGGGTCGATACGCCAAGCCGGTCCTACACCCATCTGTTCGGCGTCGACTTCCCCTATCCCAACCCGTTCTGCGAGTGGCGGGAGAACGTAAAATATTTCGACTGGGTCGCCGACAATTTCGATCTGCGCCGGCACATCCAGTTCCGGACCGAGGTCACGTCACTGACCTGGGACGACGCCGCGAACGAGTGGGAGATCGCCATCGAGGGACCGGACGGCGCGCGCACGATCCGCTCGCGCGCGGTCATCACGGCCGTCGGCTTTCTCAGCCGGCCGAACCTTCCCATGATCACCGGCGCCCAGGACTTCGCCGGCGCGTCATGGCACACCGCGCGATGGCCGCAGGACATGGACCTGAAGGGCAAGCGGGTCGCGGTGATCGGCACCGGCTGCACGGGCTATCAGATGATCCCCGAGCTCGCGCTGGAGGCCGCGCACGTCACCGCCTTCCAGCGAACGCCGCAATGGCTGTTTCCCGTGCCGGGCTATCGCTCGCCATTCCCGCCGCAGGTCAACTGGCTGGACCGCAACCTGCCGTTCCACACCAACTTCATGCGCGCACGCACCTGCTCGCTGGACCGCATCGCGAACGTCGCCCAGATCGACCCGGCGTTCAAGGATCCCTACGCGTGCAGCCTGCTCAACAAGCTCGCGCGCGATGTGTGCATGGAGTTCCTGAACCGCAAGCTCAGCGATCCGGCGCTCGTGGCGACCATGACCCCGGCGCATCCGGTCTGGTCGGCCCGCGCGGTCGTTGTCGATTCGGAATACTGCGTCCTGGACGCCTTGCAGCGCGACAACGTGACATTGGTGACCAACGGTATCGAACGCATCGACCCGCGTGGCATCGTGGCCATGGACGGCACGCTGCACCAGGCCGATGTGATCGTCTATGCCACCGGCTTCCATGCCACCGAATACCTGTATCCGATGACCATCACCGGGCGCGGGGGGCAAACGCTGGCGGATCTGTGGGCCAAGGATGGCGCGCGCGCCTATCTCGGCTGCATGATGCCGGGCTTTCCCAATCTCTGGTCGATCTATGGCCCGAACACCAATGGCGCCCTGAACGTCGCTTCGTTCCACGAGAAAGTCGCGCTCTACGCGCTGCAATGCATGGAGGCGCTGGTGCTGGGCAGCGGCGATGCGATGGAGGTCCGTTCTGACGCGTTCTGGCGCTACAATCGCCTGGTGGATGAACGCAACCTGTCGAAGGTGTGGAGCGACCCGCGCGCCCACAACTACTATTGGACCGAACACGGCCGGTCGGCGACGATGAACCCGTTCTACACGGCCGAGATGTCAGGCTTCCTGCGCAAACCCGACTTCGCGGACCTGGCGATTGCCTGATACGGGGGCGCCTGCCTGCGGGGGGAACCTCGCAGGTCGGGTTCATCGCGGACGATCAGCGGCGCAGCCGGCCATGGCCTTCGTCGCCGTCCCGCAACTCGGCCATGGCGCGTGCGTTCAGGTGCACCACCCGCCCGGATAATACGTGGATCCAGCCGGCCTCGCGCCATGCCCGCAGATATTTGTTGACCAGTTCGCGGCACAGGCCGGCCATCGCACCCAGATCGCTTTGCGATACATGTGTCACCAGCCCGACCATGCCAGCCGGCCCGCCGCGGCCATCGGCCCCCGCGCCGGTGTTCACCAGGCCCAGCAGCGCCTTCGCCAGCCTGGCCGGCGCCGACAAGGCACGGGAATCCGTGACCTGCTGCCGCGCCTTGCACATGCGTTCTGCGGCGATCCGCGCGATCGCGGCCAGGCCGCCCGGGTGGCTGGCGAACGCGGTGCGAAATGCCCGCGCCTCGATCAGCAGCAGCCGCACATCCGACAATGCGGTCAGATCGCAGTCATGCCGGCCATCCTGCAGTGCCGCCATTTCTCCGACGCAATCGCCTGCACGGGCGATCTCGAACACCACCTCGCCGCCGTCCACCAGCGGCGCCCACAGCTTCAGGTGACCGGACAGGACCAGAACCACCATGCCGGCGCGATCGCCCTCGTGCCAGACCGACGTCCGCCGCTTCACCTCGCGGCCCTTTGCCGCCTGCATCAGGGTGCGCAGTTCGGTCTCTTCCAGCGTCCCCAGGATCGGATTGGTTCGGCACAGCGACCCCAGGGATGTGTCCGGTGTCTGCCCGGCACGCCGAGCCGGTGCGGTCGTGTCGCGGGTGTGGAGCCGAAACAGCAGAGACGCCGCCGTCGCGGGCCGGCTCATGGCAGGCACGGGTTCCGGGCAAACGGCGATCGTGGTCATAACGGACATCGGTTCTTCCTCCGTCAATCTGCGTTGCGCGTAACCACGAGGTAACCGGGGTCCGTCATGCGGACGGCTAAAGCCGCGTCACGTATGGCTCGATCCGCGTCAAAAATGCAGATGCGGCACCCGTCAAACAGCGATTCCGACGGCATCCGGTGAACCGGCGGATGGCCGGCCTGTCGCGCGCCGGGGCCGGCCGCGTGCCACGCCCATGCCATATTCCGTATCCAGAGAAACCATATATTTATGACATATGAATATACGATCTGAAATGTTGCGAATACCGATCACTGTGAACCGCTCAATAATGGATATCGCTTTTGAACTCTATGAAGTCGTTGCGCTCGATGAACCCGGTGACACCGGACGACAGATGTGGCGCCGCTGGCAGACAGACGTTTGTCCAGCGACCTGGCAACATGGAAAGGAAGTACACATGCGCAACGAAACCACTGCCGCCCCGACGACCCTGACCGAGGAGCAGATCGCCCAGGTCGCCGGCGGCGCCCTGCCTGCCGCCGTGCTGCGCGGCGGCTGCCCGGGCTGCACGTCGGGCATTCAGCTCGCGTTCCAGAGCCTGGTCACCAACCCGGTCCTGCCCGCGGTTCAGGGCCAGATGCAGGTGTTCGGCTGATCGTCGCCGCTTTGCTTCGCACACAGCCGAAGTGAGACCATGATGAGACCCTCGCAAGGTAGTCCGCCGAACCCCAGGCTTGGTGTCGGCGTCGTCTGGTGGCCCGAACTCGATCCACTCTGCGACCCGCGCGAGGGTCTCGTTCATGTCATCGAAACCGAACCCGAGACATTCTGGCTGGCCACGGGGGCAGACCGCTACGTGTCCCGCCTGGCCGAGGCCACCCGCCATCTGGCGGCACCGCGCCTGCTGCACGGCGTCGGCGCCCCGTTCGGCGGCACCGTCGAACAATCCGCCGGGCACCTGGCGACGCTGAACGCCGATATCACGGCGACCCGACCGGCCTGGATCAGCGATCACCTGACGTTCAGCCGCTACCGGCGTGACGGCGACACGGTGTGCGCCGGGTTCCTGCTGCCGCCCGCACAGACCCAGGCCGGCGTGCGGCAGGCGGTGCGCCAGATCCGCGACCGACGGGCCGCGACCGGCGTTCCCGTGGCGTTCGAGAACCCCGTCAACTACCTGCCGCCGCGCGCCGGCGACATGCCGGACGGGTCGTTCCTGGCCGCGGTGGCCGAAGCCGCCGAGTGCGGAATCGTGCTCGATCTGCACAACGCGCTGTGCAACGAACGGAACGGACGCCAGCCCGTCAGCGCCGTGATCGACGCGTTGCCGCTCGACCGCGTGTGGGAGATTCATCTCGCCGGCGGGCAGATGGAACGCGGTTTCTGGCTCGATGCCCATTCGGGTGTGGCGGAGCCGGTCCTGCTCGACCTGCTGGACGACCTGATGCCGCGCCTGCCGGCGCTGCGCGCGGTCATCCTGGAGATCATGCCTGAATTCGTCGCACCGACCGGCCTGGGTGCGATCGCCGCCTCGCTGGGCCGGATCAACGATATCTGGTCGACCCGGTCCCGCATGGCGCGCCAGGCGGACCGTGTCTCGCCACGCCACGCGCGGCAGGATGGGCCGGCGTCGATCGCCCCCGCGGCCTGGGAACGCACGATCGGCGACGCGGTCACCGGCCTGGACGGCGCATCGCCGCCCGCTAGCCTTGTGCCTTGGCTGCGGACCGCGGACAGCGCGCTGGCGCTGTATCGCTACCTGGTCGGCGAAGCACGCGCGAGCGCCCTGGTCGGCACCGCCCCGCGCTCCATCCGCCTGCTGCTGGTGGCCTGTGGCGAGGCGGCGACGCGCGACATGCTCCGGCGGTTCTGGCGCCGCCAGGCCCCCGGCTACACCGCGGCCGAGGAGGCCAGCGCCTTCCTCGACTTCATCGCGACCGCCGATATCACCGTCCCGGGCCTGCCTGACGCGATCGTCAGCGACCGGGCCGGCCTGCGGCGGCTGGCGGCGGCATGACCCAGCCGGCCCCGCGCCCGTTGTTCCGCGCCCAGGCCCTGCGCACCCGGCGGGACATCATCTGGACAGGGCACGCCATCCGACCCCCGGTGTCGTTCGCGGTGATCGCGACGGCCCTGGCCCTCGCGGCCCTGGCGATCGCGGCTTTCGTCGGCACCCAAAGCTACGCGCGCAAGGCGATGGCGGGCGGCTACCTCGCCCCGCCCCATGGCGTCGTGCGGGTCATCGCCCCGCGCGCGGGCACCATCGTGTCGGTGGCGGTCGGCGATGGCGACCTGGTGCGCGCCGGCGATCCCCTGATGCGGGTCAGCGCCGGCCGGACATCGGTCGCCGGCAGCGACCTGGATGCCAATGTGCGCCGCGCCCTGGTGCAGCAGCGCGATCTGGAACTGGACCAGATCGCGCTGGAGGAAGCGAATGCGCGGTCCGAGGCGCAGCGCCTGCACGAGCGTATCGAGCGGCTGGCCGACGAGACCGGGCTTCTGGCCCAGCAATTGGCGGCGCAGGAAGACCGGACGGACCTGGCGACCGAGGAAGCCGTCGTATCGCGCGAACTGGTATCCAAGGGCTTCGTCGCCCGCGTGGAACAGCGCCGGCGCGAGGACACCCGGCTGAGCCAGACGCAGGCCCTGAGCGCGATGCGGCAGCAGCTGTCGGCCAAGCTGGGCGAGCTGGTCGAGCTGCGCTACGCGCTGGAGCAGTTGCCCCGGCGGTCCGCCACCCAGATCGCCACACGCCGCGCCGCCGCCGCCGGGATCGACAGCCGCCTGGCCGAGGCCGAGGCACAGCGGGCCTATCTGGTGACCGCGCCGGTTGCCGGCCGGGTGTCGGGGCTGCAGGCGTTCGCCGGCAACCAGGCCGATCCGTCGCGCCCGCTGCTGTCGATCGTGCCCGAGGATGCGGACCTGCAGGCCGTGCTGTTCGTGCCCGAGCGCGCGATCGGTTTCGTCGCGGCCGGGCAGCCCGTGCGGCTGTCGCTGGACGCCTTTCCGCCCGAGCGGTTCGGCACGGTGCCGGGCACGATCGCCGTCATCGCCAGCACGCCGCTGCGCCCCGAACAGGTCAGCGGTGTCGTGCAGCTGCCGGGCGAACCGACCTATCGCGTGACCGTCACCCTGTCGGCCCATGCCATCAGCGCCTATGGCCGCGACATGCCATTGCGGGCCGACATGCAGGTGCATGCGGACATCATCTTCGATCGCCGCGGCCTGGTGCGCTGGCTGCTCGATCCCGTGCTCAGCGCCCGGGCCCGGTCGTGATCCGCGACAATCCCGTTCCCAGGAGCCGATGCCATGCGTAACCTGCTCGGCCGCAGAGCCGTCCGGGATATTCGCCAGAGCGAATCCGCCGAATGCGGCCTGGCCTGCCTGGCGATGGTGCTGGGCTATCACGGGCAGGACGCTGATCTGGGCACCTTGCGCCGCCGCTACCCGACATCCCTGAACGGGATGACGATGCGTCACCTGATGACGATGGCCTCGCGGATGGGGCTGGCGCCCCGCGCGCTGCGCCTGGAACCCGAGGAGCTGTCGCAGGTCAGGCTGCCGGCGATCCTGCACTGGAACATGGACCATTTCGTGGTGCTGATCCGCGTGACCCGTCGCGGCACGCTGATCATCCACGATCCGGCCCGCGGCCCATGCCGTGTGACGCGCTCCGACGCCGACAAGCGATTCACCGGCATCGTGCTGGAACTGACGCCGGCCCGGGATTTCGTTGCCGGCAACGACCGCACCCGCCTGCACCTGCGCGACCTGCTGGGCTCGTTGCGGGGGATGGGCGGCTCGATCGCGCAGATCCTGATGCTGTCGGCCCTGCTGCAGCTCTATGTGCTGGTCAGCCCGTTCTTCATGCAGCTCGTCGTCGATGACGCGATCGCCAAGGGCGACAGGTCCATGCTGATCGCGCTGGCGCTGGGGTTCGGCCTGCTGGTCGTGCTGAATGCCGGCGCCAGCCTGCTGCGCGCCTTCGTCCTGCGTTTCGTCCACAGTGCGACATCCGTCGGCATGGGTGTCGGCCTGTTCCGCCATCTGGTCCGCCTGCCGTACGGCTATTTTGAAAAGCGCCATGTCGGCGACCTGGTCTCGCGCTTCGGGTCGGCCGACTCCGTGCGCGCCATCCTGGCCGAAGGCATGGCCTCGGCCCTGGTCGACGGCGCCATGGCCAGCCTGACGCTGACCATGATGCTGGTCTACGCGCCGACCCTGACGGCGGTGGTGATCGCGGCCCTGGGTCTGTACTGTGCCATGCGCCTGGCCCTGTTTCCGATGCTGCGGCGCGGCTCGCTCGACCTGATCGAGCACCGGGCGCGGGAAACCTCGTTCCTGATCGAGGCGATCCGCGGCATCCAGACCATCAAGATCTTCGGGCGCGAGACCGAGCGGGAGGCGATCTGGTCCAATCGGCGCGTCGACACCGTGAACGCCGAAACATCGGTCGACCGGCTGCAGGCCGGCTTCAAGGCCGCCAACGACGTGTTGTTCGGCCTGGAAAACGTGTTGGTGATCTGGTTCGGCGCCCGCGCCGCGCTGGATGGGCAGATGTCGGTCGGGATGCTGTTCGCCTTTATCGCCTACAAGGCGCAGTTCACCGAGAAATCGGTGCGGTTGCTGGAAAAAATCATTGAATTCAGCATGCTAAGGCTGCACCTGGATCGCCTCGCCGACATCGCCCTGACCGATCGCGAGGCGGGCCTCGCTCGGCCGCCCGGGTACGAACGCAGTCTTCTGGGCGAGATCGAGGTGCGGGACCTGTCGTTCCGCTACAGCCCGGACGAGCCGTTCATTCTGCAGAACCTGAACTTCCGCATCACCGCCGGAGAGCATGTGGCCATCGCCGGGCCGTCAGGTTGCGGCAAGACCACGCTGCTGAAGATCCTGGTCGGGCTGGTCCAGCCCACCAGCGGCGAGGTCCTGATCGACGGCGTGCCGCTGTCCACCATCGGCCCGCATGGCTTCCGCGAGCAGATCGGCGTGGTGATGCAGGACGACCAGCTTCTGGGCGGTTCGATCGCCGACAATATCTGCTGCTTCGACGAGGCATCGGATTCGCGCCACATGCGGGACTGCGCCGAGCGGGCCGGGATCGATGACGAGATCATGCGCATGTCGATGTCATACAACAGTCTGATCGGCGACATGGGCGGCGCGCTGTCGGGTGGTCAGCGCCAGCGCATCCTGCTGGCGCGTGCGCTGTATCGACGCCCGCGGTTGCTGTTCGTCGATGAAGGGACCTCGCATCTGGATGTGCGGCTGGAGGAACGCGTGAACGCCGGTCTGCGGGTGCTGGGTATCACCCGCGTCAGCATTGCGCATCGGCCACAGACCCTGGCCTGCGCGGATCGGGTCCTGTGGCTGGGCCAGGCGGGCCCGGCCGGGTCCGACACAGGCGAGGTGGTGACGCTGGCCGCATAAGCTGCCATCGAGGGGGTGTGTGATTGCTCACACGCCCATGTTTGCGGTACGTGGTACCCCCCACCTTCCCGAGAGATCGTGGGGGCACGGTCATGCAAAAAACGATAACAATCAGGCTGCTGGGACAGTTCGAGCTATGCCACGACGGTGGGCCGCCGATCATCCTGCCGTCCAAGGCCCAGACGCTGGTTGCCTATCTGGCGCTGCACGGCGGCGCGGTTCGCCGCGAGACGCTGTGCGCGATGTTCTGGCCCGATCGTGGCGAGGAGCAGGCTCGGCACAGCCTGCGCCAGACCTTGTTCGTGCTGCGCCGCGATGGATTTGGCGGCCTGGCGGCGATCAAGGCGCGTGACGAGGCGCTGACGCTGCTGGCCAGCCACGTGAGCTGCGACACGCATGCGCTGCGGGACCTGGTTGGTGCGGCGCCGAACGGATCGTGGCGCGACCTGGTCGATTGCTATCGCGGGGCGGTGCTGCAGGACTTTCCACCGGCGTCACCCGAGTTCGACGATTTCGTGCGCGCCATGCGGCGGACGGTCGAGTCGGACGTGCTGACAGCGCTGGCGCGCTTCGCCGACGCCGCGATCGCGCAGGAGGACAACGAGCAGGCCCTGGCGATCGCCGAGCAGATGTGGGCGATCGACCCGCTGCGCGAGGATACGCACCGGCTGCTGATCGAGCGCTATACCGCGTGCGGCCGGCAGGCCGACGCGGTGCGTATCTACACCGAGGCAAAGCAGCTGCTGCGACGGGAGATCGGCGCCGATCCCGCCGTCGAGACGGAAGCGCTGATGGCACGCATCCGGAGCCCCGCCGGACCGGTGGCAAGGCCTGTCGACCGGGTCGAGCCTCGTCCGTCGGGGCGCTGCGGGCCGCCGCGGATCGCCGTGCTGCCCCTGCGTGAGTCGGGCGAACACCGGCTGCCCGCCCATGTGAGCGACGGCCTGACCAGCGACGTGATCACGCAATTGGCGGGGCTGCGCGAACTGGCGGTGATTTCACATGGTTCGACCATCGGGCTGCGCGATCCGGCGATGGAGCCGCAAGCGATCGGCCGTCTTCTGAATGCGAGCTACCTGGTCATGACCCGCGTGCGCCGCGGCGGTGACCGCCTGCGGTTGACGACCGAGCTGACCGACGCGGCAAGCGGCGAGATCATCTTCGCCCGCACGGACGACACGTCGACCGAGCTGACGTTCGAGGATCAGGATCGGATCGTGGCCCGCCTGGTCAACGTGCTGGTGCCGCAGGTGCGGGAAGCGGAGCTGCGCCGGATCCGTGGCCAGCGGCCGCAGATACTGAGCGTGTATGACAAGATCCTGCTGAGCCGCGAACAGATCATGATGGTGAATCGCGACGGGCTGCGGGAAGTCCGCGGCCTGCTGGACCAGGTCATGGAACAGGATCCCGGCTACGGCGAGGCCTATGCGCTGGCGGCGGACTGGCATGGGATCATGGTCGGGGAATACTGGTCGGCCGACCGGGCCGCTGATATCGCGGCGATCGAACAATATTCGAAAGCCGCGCTGCGTCTGGACAGTTGCAATTTACGTGCTCTGGTGTCGTACGGTTACCGCCGCGCGATCAATCATCGCGACAGCGACAGCGCGATGCGCATGTTCCAGCAGGCGCTGGACGTCGCCCCGAGTGCCGCCAACGCCTGGGCGCTGAGCGGGCTGTGCTGCGCCTTTGCCGGCGATGCGTCCGAAGCCGTGATGCGTGCGACACGCGCGATGGAACTGTCGCCGTTCGATCGCGAGGCCTACAAGTTCCAGCACGCGCTGTGCGTCGCGCATTACACCAACGGTGATTTCGAAAGTGCCGCCGCCCACGGCCTGCAAGCCCTGGAGGAAACGCCGGCGTGGCGGGCGACGATGACGTTCACCGCGGCTTCCCTCGCGGCGCTGGGTCGGGGTGGCGATGCCCGCGAGGTCGTGGCGCGCTTCAGTGCCCGCTGGAAGCCGCGCCGCGTTGCCGATGTCGTTGCAAGCGTCGCCTATCGCGATGTTGCTCGGCGCAGCGCGTTGGCGGATCATCTGCGGGCGGCCGGCTATCCCGACTAGCGCGCTTTCCGGCTGACCGTAACCGGTCAGCGCGCGCTATCTTATTGTCTGATCGCATGATTCACCCGCTGCCACGGTTCCGCTCAGCGTGATCATGCGCTAGGCTTCCGCCCCGTCGCCGCCGGGCCATCATCATTTCGACAGCGACGCGCGGCGTGCAGCGCCGGGACAGGAGAGCATCCCATGCCGGGAAACGTCCAGAACCGTGTAATGGTCACCTTCAAAAGCACGAACGAGCTGTTGACCATCTACCGTCGCGGCGAGATGTCGGCGCTGACCCGGTTCGCGACGCGCCTGTTGCGCGGGCTGCCGCCCCGCCCCACTCCGGGACCGGCCGCCGCCGCAGCCGATGGCTTTCGCGCGGTGTCCGCGCCGTCGCTGGACTGGCGGGTCGCGTTTGCCCCGCGGCGTGGCCCTGCGGCGGTCGCTGCCGCATCGACGGTGCCACGACGCGCCACGCCACCCGATCTTGTCGTGGCGTATGAGTTCGACGACCCGGATGCGTCCAGGGCCTTTGTACGAATCGTCAATGAAAGCCGGGATGTGGTGCTCGACCCGCGAGGCAATGCCTTTCGCGGTGCGGGCGCGGACCCGGGTGGCGAGATCGCCGATCACTGGTGTCCCGGTGCGGCGCCGGACCTTGCGTACGGCCATCGCAACGACGTGCGGCGCACCGTCGATGCGGATGCGCTGACGGGGCATGGCCTGCTGGGGCAGGGCGTCAATGTCGTCATCGTCGACCAGGGCCTGGACAAGTCCCACATCCCGGCGGCGAATTGGGGTGGCGGTCTTGACCATTATATAGACAAGGCCCTGGTGCAGAAGGCCGGCACGGCGCCACGCACATCCCACGGCATGATGATCGCCCGCAGCGTGCTGGACCTGGCGCCGCGCGCAAGACTGTATGATATGCCGATGATCTCGGCGACCGCGCCGCCGAACATTCCGGTGTTCGTCAGTTCGGCCTATGCGGCTTTTGCCAACCTGATGCAGGTGATTCGCCAGCGGCGGCAGGCGCAGCCGTGGTCGGGCCCGTGGGTGCTGGTGAATGCCTGGGGCATCTATGACACCGCATTGGACCCGCTGGGCAGCTATACCGAGAACAGGGAACTCGGCGGTCATCCGCTGATCAATCTGTTGACGCAGGCCGTGGACGACGATTGTCTGGACATCATCTTCGCCGCCGGCAATTGCGGTGCCTATTGTCCCAGCCAACGGTGCGGCGATCGCGACCGTGGTCCCGGGCACAGCATCTGGGGTGCCAATGCGCACCCCAAGGTCCTGACGGTCGGCGCCGTGCGATCCGACGCGACATGGATCGGCTATTCGTCGCAGGGGCCGGCGCCGCAATTGCTGCAGGCGGAG
>CAYZKM010000073.1:0-13332 GCA_964478525.1 uncultured Bifidobacterium sp. | reverse complement strand
GACATGGGCCAGCAGGCGCAGCTCGATCTGCGAGTAGTCGGCGCTGACCAGCACATGGCCCGGTTCGGCGATGAAGGCATGGCGGATGCGGCTGCCTTCCTCGGTGCGGATCGGGATGTTCTGCAGGTTCGGATCGGTGGAGGACAGCCGCCCGGTCGACGCGGTGGCCATCGCGAAGCTGGTATGCACGCGCCCGGTGTCGGGATTGATCTGGTCGACCAGCGCATCGGCATAGGTCGATTTCAGCTTCTGCAGCTGGCGCCATTCCAGGATGCGCGCCGGCAGGTCGTGGCCCTGGTCCGCCAGGGTCTGCAGCACCGAGGAATCGGTGCCCCACGCCCCGGTCTTCATCCGCTTGCCGCCGAGCAGGCCCATCTCGTCGAACAGGACCTCGCCCAGCTGCTTGGGGCTGCCGACATTGAACACGTGGCCGGCCAGGCGATGGCAGTCCTGCTCCATCACCCCCATCCGCACCTCGAAATCGGCGGACATCCGGCGCAGGTCGTCGGCATCGACCTTGATGCCGGCGCGTTCCATGTCCAGCAGCACCGGGATCAGCCGCCGCTCGACCTGTTCATACAGGGCCAGGGCGCTGTTCCGGCGCAGCCGCGGATGCAGGATATCGCGCAGGCGCCAGGTGACATCGGCATCCTCGGCGGCATAGGCGGTGGCCTTGTCGATCGCCACCTGCGCGAAGCTGACGCGGTTGCGCCCGGTGCCGGTGACCTCGTCATAGGGGATCGGCGTATGCCCCAGATGCAGGCGGGACAGCTCGTCCATGCCGTGGCCATGCTGCCCGGCTTCCTGGCAGTAGGAAATCAGCATCGAATCGTCGACCGGGGCGGCCATCGGAAAGCCCGCCCGGGCCATGACCATCAGGTCGAACTTGGCGTTCTGGTAGATTTTCAGCACCGACGGATCGGCCAGCACCGGCCCCAGCACGGCGATCGCGGTGTCCAGCCGGAGCTGTTCGGCCAGGATTTCGTGACCGATGGGGATATAGCAGGCGCGGTTCGGCGCGATGGCAAGCGAGATCCCGATCAGACGCGCGCGCATCGCGTCCAGCGCGTCGGTCTCGGTGTCAATGGCGACGGCGCCGGCGGCGGTGGCGGCGTCGGCCCAGCGGCGCAGATCGGCTTCGCTGGCCACGGTCTCGTACGGGCCGAACGGCGCGGCGGCGGCGTCGTGCGAGGCGGGCTGCGCCGGCGCGGGCACCTCGGCGGCGGATGGCGTGGCGGCGGGGGCGGACGCCGGCGTGGCGGCCTGGGTCGCCCCGGCCTCCAGGCCCAGCCTGGCGAGGGTGCTGCGGAAGCCCTGGCGGGTAAGCCACCCGGCCAGGACCGCATGGTCGGTCTGGCGCACCACCAACTCGGTCACCGGCTGCGGCAGCGGGGTGTCGGTGCGCAGCAGCACCAGCTCGCGAGAGATGCGGGCGCGATCGGCATGCTCGATCAGCATGTCGCGGCGCTTCGATGCCTTCATGGCCGGCGCGGCGGCCAGCACGGCTTCCAGGTCGCCGAATTCATTGACCAGCTGCGCCGCACCCTTCGGCCCGATGCCCGGCACGCCCGGCACGTTGTCGGTGGGATCGCCGATCAGCGCCTGCACCTCGACCATCTTGTCGGGGGTGACGCCGAACTTGTCCATCACCTCGGCCGGGCCGATCGGCTTCTGCTTGATCGGGTCCAGCATCTCCACACCCGGGCGGATCAGCTGCATCAGGTCCTTGTCGGACGACACGATCGTGACCTGCCCGCCCTCCTCGGCCACCGTATGGGCATAGGCGGCGATCAGGTCGTCGGCCTCCCAGTCGGCCAGCTCGATCGCCGGAACGCCGAACGCGGCGGTGGCCTCTCGCACCAGGGCGAATTGCGGGATCAGCTCCTCGGGCGCGGGCGGGCGGTGCGCCTTGTAGGCCTCGTAGATGCGGTTGCGGAACGTCAGCCGCCCGGCATCGAAGACCACGGCGATATGGGTGCCCACATGCTCCTTCAACAGCTTGGCCAGCATGTTGGTGAAGCCGAACACCGCGTTCACCGGCGTCCCGTCCGGCCGCGTCATCGGCGGCAGGGCGTGGAAGGCGCGGAAGATGAACCCCGATCCGTCGATCAGGACCAGGTGCGGGGCGCGCGGGGCGGCGGCGTCCACCGCCTGCACCGCGCTATCAGTGTCCGGAGCCGTGGCCCGCTCCCGCGTTCAGGACATAAAGCCGCGAGCAATAGGGGCACATCACGTCCCGGTCCTCGATATGCAGGAACACGCGGGGGTGCCCCAGCGCGCCGTCGCCGCCATCGCAGGCGACGGTTCGCGCGTCCACATGGATGATTTCCGTGGGGGTCGATTGGGCGGCGCCGTCCGGCATCTGTGTCCTCGGGATAAGCTGGGGGGAGTGATCTGGGGGGAGTGATCTGGGAATGCGCCCCGATGATAGCGATGCGGGCGGCACTTTCAACCGCGCCGCCCGGGCCGGTAGGATCGGGCGACACCGCGCGCGGATCACCGGCTTGTTGCGACCCGTCTTCCTGCTGCTGTTCCTGGCCCTGGCGGCCGGCGGCTGCGTCAGCCACCTGGCCCCGTCGGGGGCGGCCACCCAGCCGCCGGCGCTGGGCGCCGAAGCGTTCGTGATGGCGGATGGCACGCGGCTGCCGTATCGCGCCTGGCTGCCGGACGGGCCGCCGCGGGCGGTGGTGCTGGCGCTGCACGGCATGAACGACAGCCGCGACGCGTGGGAATACCCCGCCCCCGACTTCGCCGCCGCCGGCATCGCCGTGTTCGCGCCCGACCAGCGCGGCTTCGGTGCCACGGCCCAGCGCGGCTTCTGGCCCGGCGCCGAGACCCTGGCCGCCGACGCCCGCGCCATGGCCGAGGTGCTGCGCGCCCGCTTCCCCCGCACCCGCCTGTTCCTGATGGGCGAGAGCATGGGCGCGGCCGTGCTGATGATCCTGGCGACCGGACCCGACCCGCCCCGGGCCGATGGCTATGTCATGATCGCCCCGGCCGTATGGGGGCGGGCGAGGATGAACGTGTTCCTGCGCGGTTCGCTGTGGATCGCGTCCAACACCGTGCCCGGTCTGACGGTGACCGGGCGCGGCGTGGTGCGGGTGACGGCCAGCAGCAACCCCGAGGCGCTGCGCCGGCTGTCGGCCAATCCGCTGACCATCAAGGCCACCCGCATCGACGCGATCCGTGGCCTGGTGGACCTGATGGACGCCGCCCTGGCCGCCGCCCCGCGCTTCGACGCGCCATCGCTGTTCATCTATGGCGGCAAGGACCAGCTGATCCCGCCCGAGGCCACCGCCGCCACCTGGCGCGCTTTGCCGGCCGGCCCGGTGCGCGCCTTCTACCCCGGGTCCTATCACCTGCCGCTGCGGGATCTGGACCGGCTGGGCCCGATCGAGGACATCCTGGCCTGGATCGCCGATCCGCGCGCCCCGCTGCCATCAGGTGCCGACCGCGCCGCCGAGGCCTGGATGAACGGCGTCCCGCCCCCGTCGTGACGGGGCCCGAGCCGGTCGCTACATCGCCTCGGCCGCCGCCTTCTGCGCGACGAAGATCGACCCGTAGCCCTGCCTGGCCCAGTCCGGCGGCACCGGGCATGGCGTGGGGTCCATATGTGCGATGGTCGCCGGCGCCCCGCGCACGATTTCCCCGGTATGCGAGGTGGGCGTCGGCGGGGCCATCCAGGCGAACGCATCCGCGGCGCTGTAGACGAACAGCGCGCACGGGCGCACCCGGTCGGTGAAATTGGCCCGCGAGGCATGCAGCACCCGGCAATGCAGCCCGACCACGGTGCCGGCCGGACCGGTCAGGTCCTGCGCCGTCGCCATGTCGTGGCGGGCCAGGTCTGCATCCCGCACGGCGCCGGTCCAGGTCCCGTCATCGTCGCGATGCACGAAGATCGGCCCCGTATGCGTACCCGGCAGGCACGACAGCGGCCCCCTCTCGGCTGGCGTGTCATCCAGGTAGACGCCCAGCGTCACCAGCGCGTGGTTGGTGTGCGGCCAGGCCGGAATGTCCTGATGCCACTTCACGATTTCGCCGCTGCCCGGCCATTTGTAGTTCAGCTTGCTGCTGTGGAATTTCACATCCGGCCCGACCAGGTCGGCGGCGATATCCGCCAGCACCGATTCGGCGGCGAAACGCCAGAACTCCGGATGCCGGTCCACCAGCGCTCGCAGCCGGCGCACATGCGCCCGGTCCGGGCCGTGCTGCGGGCCGAGGTCGAATGCCTCGTTCGACGCCGCATACTTCCGGCTGTCATCCAGAAAATCGTTGGACAGCGCGATCAGCCGAGCGAGCCAGTCCCGCGGGATCAGGCCGGGGGCGGCGATGTAGCCGTTGGCGAAATAGGCCTGACGCTGCGCCTCGGTCAGCACGCGCGCGGGATGGGCGAGGATGGCTTCGGGGGTCATGGCGCAGAAGCCTGTGGGGTTCCCCGCCCCGGGTCAAGCCAAACCCGCCCCCGTCCACCCTATGCCGCTCGGCGGCAGGCCTTGCCGACCAGATAGGCGACGCCTTCCGGCCCCACCTGCGTGGTGTGCTGACAGCCGGCCACGATCTCGCAATTGTCGCCGACGTGGAAGGTTTCGGCCTTGCCATCGCGACAGACCGTGATCTGCCCGCCCAGGACCATGATGCGGACGTCGAAGTCGTGCGCGTGCAGGTCTTCCGAGAAGTTGGGCTGCTGCCCGCCATGGATGATGTCGTAGCCCTCGCGGCGCAGATCACTCTCGAACGCTGCGACCGTCAGCGGCCCCCCGGTGCGGCGGCGCCCGGACAGCAGAGCCACACCTTCCGGCCCGACATGCTCGGCGTGCATGCAGCCGGTGGGAACCTCGAAGCATTGGCCGGTGCGATAGGTGACCGGGTTGTTGTCGCGCGTGATGGTGATGTCGCCGCCCAGCACGAGCACCTTGGCATCGAAGTCGTGGCAGTGATTGGGAACGACCAGGTTCGGCTGCACGGCGGTGTTCACGACCCGATAGCCGTCCTGACGCAGATCAGCCTGAAACGCGGTCTGGTCCATTGCCTTTACTCCCTGGCTGGATATCCTATTTGTGCGCTATGGAGGATATTTTGTCAACTTTAGAGGACGAAATCACCGCCCGCACCGGCCGAGCGGTGAAGCTGGCGCGAGAGGGAACGGGATTGGCATTGCGGGCGCTGGCCGCGCGCAGCGGCATTTCGGCGTCGATGATCTCGGACATCGAGCGGGGGGCGAAATCCCCGACCGTGACGACCCTGGTGCGCCTGGCGCGGGCGTTGGGCGTCAGTGTGTCGACGCTGATCGATGGCGGGGCCGGGGTGGCGCCTCGCATCCTGGTGCTGCGCCGGCAGGATGCGGCGGGCGGAGAGCAGCCGGCGCCGTGGCTGGGTCTGGGGCCGGCGACGCCGGGCAGCCGGATCGATTTCGTGCAGTACCGGATTCCGCCGGCCACCGTGCTTGGCCCGTCGGCGGCGCACGCGCCTGGCACGATCGAGCATGTGCATGTGGCGGAGGGAAGCATCCGGGTGAGCGTGGGGGAGGAGACGGCCGAGTTGTTCGCGGGCGATGGGTGCAGTTGCCGGACGGATGTGCCGCATGGGGTGGAGAATGCGGACCCGGCGGTGGAGGCGGTGATTTATCTGGTTGTGGAGCGGGGGTGAGGGGGCGCTGTTCGCGCGGTGGGGTCAAGCGGGCACGCCGGGCCGGAGCCACAAAGGCTCCGGCCCAGCAACCAACCAATCCTACTCCTGCGGATAACGCCAGGGCTTCGCAGGCTGCGCCGCGCCCTCGTCCACCGTCCATTGCGGCAACGACAGCCCGTCCGTGATGTCGGTGAACACCATCCGCACGCGCGTGCCGATGCCCACCGTCTTCACCACCTCGGGCGGGGCCAGCACTCCGTCGGGGGTGGTCAGGTTGGCGATCACCCGCAACGCCTCGTCCCCGGTCGGCTTGCCCTTCTGCGTGTCCAGATCGACCAGCAGCACCATGTACGGCGTCTTGCCCTTGAACGATGGCTGGATGGCATGGTGCACCTCTTCATAGGAATGCACCTCGCCCTTCCCCTCCACCGCTGTCCAGGTGGCCTTGTCGGAAGAACACCACGGGCAGGCGGTGGTCGGCGGATAGCGCAGCAGCGAACAATCGTCGCATTTCTGCAGCCGGAACTCGTGCTTCGCGCAATACCCGAAATACGCCAGGTTCTCGCCGTCCAGATCGTCGATCTGCAGCGGCATCCCCATATAGTCAGCGCGGATCGTAGACATGTTCCAATCCTCCCTATGCGCCGCGCCGCATGACCATGGCGGACGTCGTCATCGGGTTCGCCCAACCCAGGTTGGCCGTCACCTCGATGTCCTTCACCGCCCGACAGCCGCCCTCGCGGTAGTCATAGGTGTGGATACGTGTGCCATGCGCGTCGCACGGGCAGGAATCATCGACCTCGCGGCGCAGCTGCCGGACGTTCTCGATCACCATGTTCATGCCGTGCGTATAGCCCTCGCACAGATGCCCGCCCGATGTGTTGTTCGGCCGCCGCCCGCCCAGCCGCGTGATGCCGGATGACACATAGTCGCCGCCCTCGCCCTTCTTGCAGAAGCCGTAATCTTCCAGCTGCAGCATGGATGTGAAGGTGAACGCGTCATAGGCGCCGGTGGCGTCCACATCTTCCGGCCCGACGCCGGCGTTCGGCCACAGGATGTTCTTCGCATAGTAGCCGCCCACCCGCTCGATCGGGCCGTGCTGATAGTGCATGTCCATGCGCGGCTTGGAACAGCGCCCGACGATCCCGCGGATCAGCGCCGGCGTGTGGCGCAGGTCCTTCGCGCGGTCCGCCTTGGTGATGATGATGCAGGTGGCGTTGTCGGTCTCCACACAGCAATCCAGCAGGTGCAGCGGCTTGCAGATGATGCGGCTGTTCAGCACTTCGTCCACCGTGAAGCGCTTCTTGTAATACGCCTTGGGATTGTTCGATGCGTGCTCGGAATGCACCACCTTCACCATCGCCACCTGCTCGGGCTTGGTCCCATACATATACATGTGCCGCATGAAGCTCGGCGCGAACATCTGCCCCGCACTCTGCCAGCCATAGGCGCGGGCATGCAGCATGTCGCCGTTCACCGGGGCGGCGGAACGCGCGCCGGTGCCGCCGATGCGCACCTGGGAAAACCCGTTCATCGACCGGAAGATCGCGACGCATTTGCACAGGCCGGCTTCCATCACGCCGATGGCGATGCCGATCAGCGCCTCGGTGGAAGACCCCCCGCCCATGCAGTCCATGAAGAAATTCAGCCTGGCCCCGACATCGCCGGCGATGAAGGTCGACGGGGTCGAATCGTTGCCGGAATAGGACAGCATCCCGTCGATGTCGGATGCCTTCAGCCCCGCATCGGCGATGGCGGCGCGCAGCGCGAAGGTGCCCATCGCGCGCGTGGTCTTGCCGGACCCGCGCGTGTACGGCGTCTCGCCCACCCCGACGATCGCGTATTTGTCACGTAGATACTTCGGAGTCGTGACGTCGACATCCTCTGGTAACGGCATCGGCCTTTCCTCCTGTCTTGGTCGGTGTTCGACCCTGACAGGCTGGGCCGGGCGGGGGGCGGCGTCAATCGTCGCGCCCCCCGGCGGAAGACGGGCGAAATCCAGGCTGCGCCGGCGGACCCTTGCTGTTATAAGGCGAGTTGAGGTTTCCCCCGTTCCGTATCCGGTATTTTTCCGATCCCATGATCCGTCACGATTTCATCGTCATCGGCAGCGGCCCCGCCGGCCGTCGCGCCGCCATCCAGGCCGCGAAGACCGGCCGGTCGGTCCTGGTGGTGGAGAAAGGGCGCCGGCTTGGCGGCGTGTCCGTCCACACCGGCACCATCCCGTCCAAGACCCTGCGCGAGACCGTGCTGAACCTGACCGGCTGGCGCGAACGCGGCTTCTACGGCAGCGCCTATCGCGTGAAACAGGATATCGAGGCCAAGGACCTGATGGTCCGCATGCACAAGACCCTGGATCACGAGGTCGATGTGCTGGAACACCAGTTCGCCCGCAACGGCGTCCAGCGCATGCACGGCGCGGCCAGGTTCGTCGACGCACATCACCTGGAAGTGCGGATGGACAATGGCGACACCCGCGTCGTCGGCGGCGAACGCATCCTGATCGCGGTCGGCACCAGGCCCTATCACCCGCCGGATATCCCCTTCAACGGGCACAACATCCTGGACAGCGACAATATCCTGGAAATCGCCCGCCTGCCGCGCAGCCTGACCGTGGTCGGCGGCGGCGTGATCGGCGTCGAATACGCCACCATCTTCAGCGCCCTGGACGTGAACGTCACGCTGGTGGAATCGCGCAACTCGGTGCTGGATTTCATCGACCACGAGCTGGTCGAGGATTTCATCCACCAGCTGCGCGACCGCGGCATCGCCATCCGCCTGGGATCAAAGGTGGTGCGGATCGAGGTGGAGAATGACTGGCCGCTGACGATCCTGGAAAACGGCCGGCGCGTCCGCTCGGAAATGCTGCTGTACACGGCCGGGCGCGTGGGCGCGACGGATGTGCTGGACCTGGCGAAATGCGGGATCCAGCCAGACGAGCGCGGGCGGCTGAAGGTCGATCCGTCCACCTTCCAGACGTCGGTGCCGCATATCTACGCCGCGGGCGACGCGATCGGCTTCCCCAGCCTGGCCTCGACATCGATGGAACAGGGCCGCATCGCCGCCTGCCATGCCTGCGCTATCCCGATGCCGCCGGCGCCCGAGTTCTTCCCCTATGGCATCTACGCCGTGCCCGAAATCTCCACCGTGGGCATGAGCGAGGAGGAAGTCCGCCGCCGAGCGATCCCGTATGAATGCGGGGTGGCGCGGTTTCGCGAGACATCGCGCGGCCACATCATGGGGCTGAACACCGGGATGATGAAGCTGATCTTCTCGTTGAAGACACGCCGGCTGCTGGGCGCCCATATCGTGGGTGAAGGCGCGACCGAGCTGGTCCATATCGGCCAGGCGGTGCTGAACCTGAAAGGCATGCTCGATTACTTCATCGAGAACACGTTCAACTATCCGACCCTGGCCGAGGCCTACAAGATCGCCGCCCTCGATGCCTGGAACCGAATGCCGCAGGGGGCCTAGGCAAGGGGGTCTAGGCAGCGACCAGTATCGGCTCCGCCACCGCCTGCCCCATCGCCACCACCGCCCCGATCAGCACGATCGTCGGCCCGTCCACCCCCTGCTCGGCCAGCAGCCCCGGCAGGCTCGCCAGCGTGCCATACAGCCGCCGCTCGTCCGGGCGGGACGCATTCTCCACCGCGACTGCCGGCGTGCCCCCGGCCATCCCCGCCGCGATCAGCCTGGCGGCCACCGACGGCAGCGTGCGGCTGGCCATATAGGCGCTGATCGTCCCGCCACTGCGCGCCAGCGCCGCCCAGTCATGGTCCGGCACGCCGCCATCGCTGCCATGCCCGGTCACGAAATGCAGCGACCGCGCGACATCGCGATGGGTCAGCGGGATCTGCAACGACGCGGCGGCCGCACAGGCGGCGGTCACGCCAGGCACCACCTGAACGGGGATGCCGGCAGCGCGCAGCGTGTCCAGCTCCTCGCCGCCGCGGCCGAACACGAACGGATCGCCGCCCTTCAGCCGCACCACATGCAGCCCCAGACGGGCATAGCGGACGATCAGCGCGCTGATCGCCGCCTGCGCCATGGCATGACGCCCACAGCGCTTGCCCACATCGACCCGGCGCGCGCCCACCGGCGCCAGGTCCAGGACCGAGGCGTCGACCAGCGCATCGAACAGCACGACATCGGCGGATTGCAGGGCACGCACCGCCCGCAGCGTCAGCAGGTCGGGATCGCCCGGGCCCGCGCCCACCAGGGTGGCGCGCCCGTTATTCGGCCGGGATGCGGACATCGCGCAGAATCTCCTCCAGTTCGGGGATACAGGATCCGCAATTGGTGCCGGCGCGCAGGGCCACGCCGATCTCGGCCACGTCGCGCAGCCCGTGGGTGACGACGGCATGGCGGATGGCATCGCGGGAGACGCCGAAGCAGGCACAGACGCGCGGGCCTTCATGCGCCGCGGGATCGTGCGGGCGCCCGGCCAGCAGGCGCGCGCGCGCCCCGTCGGGCACCGGCTGGCCCAGCATGGCGGACACCGCGGCTTCCGACGGCAGGGCGGCGGCATCGCGCGCCAGGAACAGGCAGGCTTCCAGCACGCCGTCGACCACCGTGGCCACCCGCAGCACGCCACGCCGCCGATCCGCCGCCTCCAGCCACTCGGCCTGCGCCGGAGCATCCAGCAGCACCGCCGCGAAACGGGCCAGATCATCGCCCACCGGTTCGGCGCGCAGCCCGGTCAGCCGGTACAGCTGCCCGGCCGCCACCGGCACCCGGACCCAATGGCACAGCTCCGCCAGCGTCCCGCCCCGCCGGCGCAGCAGCAGGCCGTGGAAGAATGCCTCGACCGGCGCGATGCGGGCCGATGTCGCCTTCAGCGCCGGCTGGCCCGAGACCGGATCGCAATCGGCCGCCACCACCCGCCCGATCGGGCCGGTGGAGGCAAACCGGTCGGTCCAGTGCATCGGCGCGAAGACCTCGCCGCGGCGCTGCGTGTGGCGGGGATCGACGCGCAGCACGGCCTCGCCTTCCGCCGTGGCGATGCGGGCCAGGCCGCCGGGTGCCAGGCCGAACAGCGCGGCGTCGGCGGGATGGATGGTCAGTTGCGGTTCCGGCGTGGGCGTCATCAGCGACGCAGCGAGGCCCGTGCGGGTCATGGTGTGCCACTGGTCGCGCACCCGCCCGGTGTTCAGCACCACCGCCCCGTCCCCGGCCAGGGTGCGGCCGCGATACGGGGTCGGCACGATGCGCGCCCGCCCATCCGGCGTGGCGAAGCGCCCCTGCGCGAACAGCCGCCCGCCTTCGCCCGGCGCGCCAGCGGGCAGCGGCCAGCGCACCGGGCGCAGCGCGTCGTACGCGGCATCGTCCAGCGTCGCCAGCGCGCCGATATCGAACATCCGCCGCCCGTCATTACCCGCCGCCGACAGGGCCGCGTGCTCGCGGAACACCGCCGCCGGATGCTCCCAGGCGAACGCGTCCGCCCAGCCCATCCGCCGCCCGACCTCGGCGAACTGCCACCAGTCGGGGCGTGCCTCGCCGGGCGCGGGACGGAACGGCCGCTGGCGGGAGATGCGGCGTTCCGAGTTGGTGACGGTGCCGTCCTTCTCTCCCCAGGCAGCCGCGGGCAGCACCACATGGGCGTGCGCCGACGTGTCGGTCGGCCAGCAATCGGACACGACGACGAACGGGCATGCCGACAGCGCCGCCCGCACCCGATCGGCGCGCGGCAGGCTGGCGGCGGGGTTGGTGGCGGCGATCCACAGCGCCTTCACCCGCCCGTCCAGCACGGCGTCGAACAGCTCCACGGCCTTCAGCCCGGGCTTCTCGGCCAGGGCCGGCGCGTTCCAGAACGCACGCAGCGTCGCCCGGTCGGACGGATCGTCGAAGCGCATATGCGCGGCCAGCTGGTTGGCCAGGCCGCCGACCTCGCGCCCGCCCATCGCGTTGGGCTGCCCGGTGACCGAGAACGGCCCCATCCCCGCCCGCCCGATCCGCCCGGTGGCCAGGTGGCAGTTGATGATCGCGTTCACCCGGTCGGTGCCGTCCACCGCCTGGTTCACGCCCTGCGACCAGACGGTCAGCACACGCTCGTTGGCGCCGAACTCGCCGAAGAAGGCTTCCAGCAATTCCGGGTCGACCCCGCATTCCGCGGCCACCGCCTCGACCACGTCCCCGCCCTCGGCTCCGGGGACCAGCGCGCGGGCGGCGGCGATCGCCTCGTCCAGCCCGGTGGCGTGGCGGGCGACCCAGTCATGGTCGATCCTGCCGGTCTCGGCCAGCCACGCCAGCAGGCCGTTGAACAGCGCCACATCGGTGCCCGCCGCGATGGGCAGGTGCATATCCGCCGTCTCGGCCGTGGCGGACCGGCGCGGATCGATCACCACGATGCGCGTGCCATGCGCGCCGCGCGCGGCCAGCAGGCGCTGATACAGCACGGGATGGCACCAGGCGGTGTTGCTGCCGACCAGCACCACCAGGTCCGCCTCCTCCCAGTCCTGATAGAGGCCGGGCACCACGTCTTCGCCGAAGGCACGCACGTGGCCGGCCACCGATGATGCCATGCACAGGCGGGAATTGGTGTCGATGTTGGCGCTGCCGATGAAGCCCTTCATCAGCTTGTTGGCGACGTAGTAATCCTCGGTCAGGTACTGCCCCGACACATAGAACGCCACGCTGTCCGGCCCGTGTTCGGCGATGGTGCGGCGGAACCGCTCGGCCACCAGGTCCAGCGCCACATCCCAGCTCGCCGGCGCGCCGTTCACCACCGGCACCATCAGCCGCCCGCCATCGTCCAGCGTCTGCGCCAGCGCCGCCCCCTTCGAGCACAGCCGCCCCTTGTTCGACGGATGCGCGGGATCGGCCGAGATCACCCCGTCGTCGCGCGCCGTCACACCGCATCCGACCCCGCAATACGGGCAGACGGTGTGGACCAGCGCCGTCATGACACCGGGATCGACAGCAGGATGCGCGCACCCTCCAGCCGCACCCGCACCACGCGGGTGCAGCCCTCGTCCGGCGCCGTCGCCTGCCCATCGGCCAGGCCGATCACCCAGCTGTGCAGCGGGCAGGTCACCGTGTCACCATGCACGACGCCCTGCGACAGCCTGCCCGCCTTGTGGGGGCAACTGTCATGCAGCGCGAAGATACGGTCGTCGGAGGTGCGGAACACCGCGATATCGCCCGACGGCGCGACCACGACGCGGGAGCCGAGGCGGGGGATGTCCTCGATTTCCCCCACATCGCGCCAGGTGGCATCGGCAACCATGTCCATCGCCCCTACTCCACCGTCGCCAGCGGGCGGAACTCGTGCTGATCGACACCGCCGCCGGCGCGGTCCGCCCAGGGGTCGCGCTGGGCATGGCGCTGGCTTTCCAGGAAGCGTTCATGCAGCGCCCGCCGTCCGGGGCCATCGGCGAGCCGTTCGCGCACGGTGTCGATGCCGACACGCTCGATCCACGGCGCGGTACGCTCCAGGTAATGCGCTTCCTCACGGTACATCTGCATGAAGGCGGCGGCATATTCCATCACCTCCGCATCGGTGGTGACCTTGGCCAGCAGGTCGGTGACCCGCACCTTGATGCCGCCATTGCCGCCGACATGCAGGTCCCAGCCCGCCTCGGTGGCGACCACGCCGAAATCCTTGATGGTCGCCTCGGCGCAGTTGCGCGGGCAGCCCGATACCGCGAGCTTGGTCTTGTGCGGGGTCCAGCTGCCCCAGGTCATCTTCTCCAGCGCAATCCCCAG
>CAYZKM010000072.1:0-13428 GCA_964478525.1 uncultured Bifidobacterium sp. | reverse complement strand
TTCACGCCGATTCCTAGGCGCCCGCGTGAGTCAGCGGTTTGGGCCGCTGGTATTACTCCGCCGCTGCGGCCCGGGTCTGGCCCTCCAGGCGGAACCCCTGGTAGCCGTTGGCGACGACCGCGTCGCATTCCTGGCGATAGGTGCCGACGCCGCCGATATACGGCATGAACACGCGCGGCTTGCCGGGGATGTTCGCCCCCATGTACCAGGACGCGGCCGAGGGGTACAGCGTCTGGTAGGCGGCCTCGTTGACGTGCTCGACCCAGGCATTTTCGGCCGGCAGCGTGGCCTCGATCGCCTGCAACTGGCGGGTGCGCAGCGTGGCGATGCAGTCGGTGATCCAGTCCACATGCTGCTCGATCGAGACCATCATGTTCGACAGCACCGAGGGGCTGCCGGGGCCGGTGATCATGAACAGATTGGGGAAGCCCGCGGTCATCAGCCCCAGATAGGTGCGCGGCCCGGCTTCCCACTTCGCGGCCAGGGTCTGCCCGTCCCGGCCGGTGATGTTGACAGAGGTCAACGACCCGGTCATGGCGTCGAACCCGGTCGCGTAGACGATCACGTCCAGCGTGTACTCGGTCCCGCCGGTGATCAGCCCATCCGGCGTGATCGCCTCGATCGGGGCGTTCTTCACGTCGATCAGATGGACATGCGGCAGGTTGTAGGTCTCGTAGTAGTTCGTATCGACGCAGATGCGCTTCGTCCCGATCGGATGGTTCTTCGGCGCCAGCAGTTCGGCCGTCTCCGGGTCCTTCACGATCGCGCGGATCTTGTTGCGCACGAACTCGGCCGCCGCGTCGTTCGACGCCTGGCTGGTCACCAGGTCGTTGAACACCGCCATGAAGGTGGTCCCGCCGCTCTGCCAGCGTTCCTCGAACATCGTCTGGCGGGTGGCTTCATCGACCGCCATGGCCGAGACGTCGTTCGGGTTCGCCAGCACGCCGTTGCGGGTCTGGCGGGCCTCGGCGCGGCGCTGCGGGTAGACCGACTTCCAGGACTGCTCATAGGCCTCGGTCATCGGCTTGTTGCGCGACGGGATCGAGAAATTCGGCGTGCGCTGGAAGACGAACACCTCCTTCGCCTCGCCGGCGATGACCGGGATCGCCTGGATGGCCGAGGACCCCGTGCCGATCACCCCGACACGCAGGCCGGTGAAGTCCACCTTCTCGTGCGGCCAGTACCCGGTGTGATAGGTCGCGCCCTTGAAGCTGTCCGCGCCCTTGAAGTCGGGCTTGCGCGCGGTGGACAGGCACCCGGTCGCCATCACGAAATGCCGGCAGCTGACGGCCTCGCCCTTGTCGGTGCGCACGGTCCAGCGGTGCGCCGCCTCGTCATAGGTGGCGTCGGTGACCCTGGTGTCGAACTGGATGTCGCGCCGCAGGTCCAGCCTGTCGGCCACGAAATTGGCATAGCGCAGGATGTCGGGCTGGGCCGAGAACAGCTCCGGCCATTTCCATTCCTGCTCGATCTCCGGCGAGAAGGCGTAGGAATACTGCATGCTCTCGACATCGCAGCGGGCGCCGGGATAGCGGTTCCAGTACCAGGTGCCGCCGACACCCGAGGCGCCTTCGAACACGCGGGCGGCGATGCCGAGGCCGCGGAGGCGGTGCAGCAGATACATTCCGGCAAATCCGGCGCCGACAATGACGACTTCGGTTTCGGCGGCCTGGGATCGCGACGCGTCGGGCATGGGGGCTCCTGGGGGTGTTGCGCTTGGTCAGGGTCGGATAAACCGTGGGGCAGAAAAGTCAACTGATCAGTAGGTTTCCGGACTGCCGGCGATTGCCTCGGCCGGGCAACTTCGTCACGCTGGCGCCCCGATGACCCCGCTCGCCCACGCCCGCCACCTGCTCGACCAGGGTTCCTCCGCCCAGGCCGCCGCCGCCTGCCGGGTGATCCTGGCCGACGATGTGGTGAACGCCCAGGCGCTGTGGGTGCTGGGCCTGGCACTGCTGGGCCAGGGGCGTCCGGCCGAGGCGGTGGCGATGCTGGCCGGCATTCCCGATCTCGATGCCGCGATGCTGGCCGATCTGGGGGCGGCGCTGATGGTCGCGGGGCTGCTGGCCGAGGCCGAGGTCCGGCTGCGCGACGCGCTGGACCGTGACCCGGCCTGCCAAACGGGGGTGCTGCGCCTGGCCACGCTGCTGCGCGACACCGGTCGCGCCGATCAGGCGCGGGTGCTGGTCGATGCCGCGCTGGCGGCCGCGCCCGCCGATGCGGGCCTGCGCGAGGCGCTGGCCGCCGAGGAGATGGCGCGCGGCAACCTCGCCCTGACGGCGCACGATCCCGCGGCAGCCGAGGCGTGCTATCGCGCCGCCCTGGACCTGGCGCCCGGCCTGGTGCCGGCACTGGGAAACCTCGCCACCGCGCAGGTCGCGCAGGGGCGGCTGGCCGATGGCCTGGCCGGTTATCGCGCCGCGCTGGACCGCGACCCCACGAACGCCAATATCGGCTGCGGCTATGCGCTGGCGCTGCTGCTGGCCGGAGACCTCGCCGAGGGCTGGCGCTGGCACGAATGCCGCCGGCAGGTCGATGCCATGCGCGGGAACTATGACCGCCGGCACGAGGTTGCGCACTGGCATCCGGGCGGCAGCCTGGCGGGCAGGCGCGTGCTGGTGATGGCCGAGCAGGGGCTGGGGGATGTGGTTCAGTATGCGCGGTTCGTCGGGCGGCTGGCGGAACGGGCGGCCTCGGTGGTGCTGGAGGTATTGCCGCCGCTGGCCGGGCTGTTCGACGGCATGGCCGGCGTGGACGCGACGATCCTGCCGGCGGACCCCACACCCGATTGCGATATCGCCTGCCCGCTGCTGAGCCTGCCGCTGGCGCTGGGCCTGTCGGGCGCCGATATCGCCGCGCCGGTGCCGTATGTCCTGCCCCGGCCGGGGCAGCGCGCACGCTGGGCGGACTGGCTGGCGCGCGGGGCGGGGCGGCGGCGGATCGGCCTGGTGTGCTCGGGTGATGCGCGCCATCCGAACGATGCGCTGCGCTCGATCCCGCTGGCGCGGCTGGCCCCGCTGCTGGCGGTGCCCGATTGCCAGTTCGTGCTGGTGCAGAATGAAATTCGCCCGGACGATAGGATGGTCCGCGACAGGATGGTCCACGACCGAATCGAAACCCTGCGTTTCCCCGGTGCCGCGCTGACCGGTTTCGTGGAAACCGCCGGGCTGGTCTCGCATCTCGACCTGCTGATCACTGTCGATACCGCC
Source organism: uncultured Bifidobacterium sp. (assembly GCA_964478525.1). Classification (GTDB taxonomy): domain Bacteria; phylum Pseudomonadota; class Alphaproteobacteria; order Acetobacterales; family Acetobacteraceae; genus Rhodopila. Next base: position 10,219 of record CAYZKM010000072.1, on the reverse strand, counting down.
GTGGCACACCTGACCGGCGCGATGGGAATCCCGGTCTGGCTGATGCTGGCGCATGTCCCGGACCATCGCTGGCTGTTGGGTCGCGACGACTCGCCATGGTATCCTTCCGCTCGGCTGTATCGCCAGCCCGCGCGCGGGGATTGGGATGCGGTGACCGAACGGATCAGGCACGACCTGGCCCTTGCATAAAAGATGGAGTCCGAGATGCGTCAGATGGTCATGGTGGGTTTCCTGCAGGCTCAGAACTGCACCACGCTGGCGAGTGCCTGGCGGCATCCGGATGCGCGGACCGATTTCACCACCGCCGCGTATTACCAGCATATCGGCAAGGTGCTGGAGGAAGGGAAGTTCCAGCTCGCCTTCTTCGATGATCGCCTGGCGATGCCGGACATCTATGGCGGCAACCCGGCCGAGGTGGTGGCGAACGGGGTGCGCGTGGTGAAGATGGACCCGGTCGCGACGCTGCTGGCGATGGGCTTCGGCACGAAATACCTGGGCATCGGCGCAACCGCGTCGACCACGTATTACGAACCCTTCGACGTGGCCCGCCGCTTCCAGACGGTGGACCATATGATCGGCGGGCGCGCGGCATGGAATGTCGTGACATCGGTCAATGACGGCGAGGCGCACAACATGGGCCGCGATGTGCACATGGAGCACGACGCCCGCTATGACCGCGCCGATGAGTTCATGGAGATCGTGCTGCGGTCATGGGATGCGTGGGATGACGACGCGCTTGTGGTGAACAAGGAGACCGGGCTGTTCGCCCATCCCGACAAGGTGCGGCGGCTGGAGTTCCAGGGCAAATATATGAAGGCGTCGGGCACGTTCACCGTGCCTCGCTCGCCGCAAGGCCATCCGGTGGTGATCCAGGCGGGTTCCAGCCCGCGCGGCAAGGTGTTCTCGGCGCGCTGGGCGGAAACCGTGTTCGTGGCCTATCCCGACCTGGCCGACGGCAAGAAGCAATATGCCGAGTTCAAGGCCGCCATCGCCGCGCATGGCCGCGATCCCGACAAGGTGACGGTGAACACCATCGCCTATCCGGTCGTGGCGGAAACCCGGATGGAGGCCGAGGACAAGATGGCCCTGATCGACAAGCTGTACAAGGAGGTCGACGGGCTGTCCCTGCTGTCGGAAGCACTGAACTACGACTTCAAGCAGAAGGGCCTGGACGAGGCGTTCAGCGACCAGGAGCTGGAGGGCATGTCGGGCATGCAGGCGATGCGCAACCGCGTCATGCAGGTGATCGGGCGCAACCCCACCCCGCGCGACTTCCTGGAAGTGACGCGCCGCGGCCGCCCGCGGGAGGCGATCGTCGGCAGCGGCAAGGATGTCGCCGACCATCTGGAACAGTGGTTCGTCGAGCGTGCCTGCGACGGATATGTCGTCGGCGGCACCCATACGCCCGGCACGTTCGAGGATTTCGTGAAATTCGCCATCCCCGAGTTGCAGAAGCGCGGCCTGTACTGGAAGGACTACAAGGCGCCCACGCTGCGCGAAAACCTGGGCCTGCCGCGCATGAGCCTGAACGATTGGGGCCTGGCGGGCTGATCTGGCACGATCGGGGATCGTAATGCCCAACAAGACGGTCCTGGTCGCCGGCGCGACCGGCCTGGTCGGCTATGCCGCGCTGAAGCATTTCGGCGCGCAGCCGGATGTGTCGGTCATCGCATTGTCGCGCCGCCAACCGCATGATCTGCACGGGGCGCGGTTCATCCCGCTGGACCTGACCGACGCGGCCGCCACGGCGGAGGCGATGGGTGCCATGACGAATGTCACGCATCTGGTCTATGCGGCGCTGTTCGAGCTGCCCGGCCTGGTGGAAGGCTGGCGCAACGACGAACAGATCGTCACCAACGACCGCATGCTGCGCAACCTTTTGGAACCGCTTGCCGCCGCCGCGCCCAACCTGCGCCATGTGACGCTGCTGCAGGGCACCAAGGCCTATGGCGTGCATGTCCGTCCGATCCGCGTCCCGGCGCGCGAAGACCGGTCCGAGATGCGGGAACAGCCCAATTTCTACTGGAACCAGGAGACGTACCTGCGCACGAAGCAGGCTGGTGCCGACTGGGGATTCTCGATCCTGCGGCCGGTGCTGATCATCGGGGAGGCGATCGGCGGGGCGATGAACCTGATCCCGGCCCTGGGTGTCCATGCCGCGCTGATGCGGGAAAGCGGGTGGGTGCTGCCCTATCCCGGCGGGGCGGCCCGGGTCAGCCAGGCGGTGGATGCCGATCTGCTGGCGCGCGCGATCGGCTGGGCGGGCGACGCCCCGTCGGCGCGGAACCAGACGTTCAACGTGACCAACGGCGATGTGTTCACCTGGGAAAACGTCTGGCCCGCCATCGCCGATGCCGTGGGGATGCAGCCCGGCCCCGCCCGGGCAATGTCATTGCGCGACCATCTGTCCGACGGCCCGGCCTGGGACGCGATCCGCGCGCGGCATGGCCTGGTGGCGCCGGGGCTGGCGGATTTCGTCGGGCTGTCGCTGGAATACGCCGACTACCAGATGCGGTACGGACAGGCCGAAATCGGGCCGGTGTCGTTCGTCTCGACCATCAGGATCATGCAGGCCGGATTCACCGAGGTGATGGATACCGAGGAGATGTTCCGCAAATACTTCCGTATCTACCGGGAGCGCGGGTTGCTGCCCCCGGTCTGACCCTGCCGAGCGGGGCTACATCCCCTCGCGGATGACCTTGTTGGCCAGTGTGCCGATGCCGGTGATCTCCACTTCGATCGTGTCGCCGTGCTTCATGTTCAGCGTGGCACCTTCGGTGCCCATCCACACGACGTCGCCGGGATACAGCGTCAGGCAGGATGTCATCGACACCAGGTAGTCGACCACGCCGAACACCATGTGGTTGGTCGGGAACTGGATCAGCTCCTGCCCGTTCAGCCGGATCTTCGTGATCAGGTCTTCCAGCTTCACGTCGGTCTCGATCCACGGGCCCATCGGCTTGAACGTGTCGGTGTTCTTCGCGCGCCACAGGGTGCGGTCGATCTTCTGCCAGTCCCGCTCGCTGACGTCGTTGCCGATCGTATAGCCCAGCACCGCGTCCAGCGCGTTCTCCCGCGTCAGGTTCTTGCACTTCTGGCCGATCACCACGACCAGCTCGCCCTCGTACTGGATCTTCTCGCCGGCATCGGCGGGGATCACGATCGCCTGGTTGTGGGCGACCAGCGCGTTGTTCGCGCGGTATCCGATATCGGCCTGCGTCGGCAAATTCACCGGCAGGCCCAGCTTCTCGGCCGCTTCCTTCACGTGTTCGGCATAGTTCAGCCCGGCGGCATAGAAGGTCGGCGGCACCACGGGCACCAGCAGCTGCACTTCCCGCAGCGGCAGCCTGTCCATCGTGCGCTCCCACGCATCGAACGGCGAGCCACGGACGGGGATGATCATGTCACCCTCGATCACGCCATAGGTGGGGGTGCCGTTCCGATCGAAGCGTGCCCAGCGCATGGTTCCAGCGTCCTTCCGTTTCCTCGTGTCCGCCGGATCGGATGCCGTCGGGCGGGTTCGCCCCGATCCTACACCTGCCCGTCCGGTTCGGCCACAGGGCCGCCCACCGCCCACCGCCCGTCACACGAGATCGAAACGATCGCGCGACGTTTGATGCAGGTCAACGCGGCCCGTGCAAACCCGTCCATAGCCTGACCGGAACGGGCATCCGGTCGGACCCGCCCGGTCCGGCCACGCAATCACAGGAGAAACGGCCGTGAAGGTTGGTATCGCGCTGAACATGCTGTCGCAGGCCGGACGGCCCGACGTCGCCGTGGTGTCCGAGCATATGGCGATGGGCGATCTTGCCGAACCGCTGGGCTTCGACTCGCTGTTCGCGCTGGAACACCATTTCACCGGCTATGCGATGTCGCCCTCGCCCACCCAACTGCTGGCCTATTACGCCGGGCGCACCAGGCGGATCACGCTCGGCACGGGGGTGATCGTGCTGCCCTGGCACGACCCGATCCGCGTCGCCGAGGAAATCGCCCTGCTGGACATCATGTGCGGCGGGCGCTGCGTGTTCGGCTTCGGACGCGGCGCGGCCAGCGTCGAATACGAAGGCTTCCGCATCGACCAGAACGAGGCGCGTCCCCGCTTCGTCGAGGCGGCGCAGATCATCAAGATGGCGCTGTCGCAGGAAAGCTTCGAGTTCCAGGGCCAGTATTACCAGATCCCCCGCACCTCGATCCGGCCGCGCCCGATCTCCCACCCGGAACGCCGGTTCTACGGTACCGCCGTCAGCCCGGACTCGGTGGATGTGATGGGGCGCCTCGGCTTCTCGATGCTGGTGATCATGCAGAACGAATGGGCGAAGGCCGCGGCCGACATCCATCGCTTCAACGCGATCGCCGCCGCCGAGGGATATCGCCCGCGCCCGCCGATGATCCTGACCAATGTCTCGGTCGCGGAAAGCCGGGCCGAGGCCGAGGACCGCGCCGTCGAATACCTGGGGCGGAAATGGGATTCGATCGACAACCACTACCATTTCTCGGACGGGCACCTGAATGCGGTGAAGGGGTACGAGGCCTATGACAAGGTCGGCGTCACCTATGCCAAGATGAAGGACCCGGCGCGGCGGGCGAAGGCGACCGATTTCTACGTCAGCATCCAGCTGGTCGGCACGCCGGACGACTGCATCCAGAAGCTGGAGGAACTGCAGGCGCTGACCGGGCTGGATCACCTGATCACCGAGTTCTCGTTCGGCGGCCTGCCGCACGAGGACGCCGAACTGAACATGCGGCTGTTCGCGGACAAGGTGATGCCGGTGCTGCAGCGCGATGCCCGCTTCGCCACCCCGCCCACGCAGCTGAAGGCGGCCGAGACCCTGGTGCAGGACAACGTGTTCGCCCCGGCGTGACGCGCCGCCTGGCCTGGCGTCAGCCCCGGCGGGTCGCGATCCGGCGGAGCGCCGCCAGGCCATCGGCCTCGGCCCCCGCGGGGCGGCCCGCCAGCAGCCAGGCACCCGCCAGCACCACGACATAGGACGCCGCGCCGGCGCCGATCGCGCCGGCCAGCTGCACGACGGGTGCGATGCCGGGCTGGCTGGTCCAGCCCAGCCCGGTGGCGGTCAGCACCACCGTCATCGCCGCGGTGGCCACCAGCGGGCGCCAGATCTGGCCCAGGAACGCCCCGGCGCCGATGCCGAAATGGCGCAGCGCGCAGATGATCGTCACGACCTGCTCCAGTCCCATCGCCGCCGCCGCCGCCGTCGCGGCGCCCGTCACGCCCAGCGTCGGGATCAGCGCCGCCAACAGCGCCACCCGCAGCGCGGCCCCGCCCAGCGTGATCCCCGTCAGCCGCCCCAGCAGGCCGAACGCGCTCATCAGATGGTGGCAGATATGGCCGCACACCGTGATCGTGCCGGCCAGCGCCAGGATGCGTAGGACCGGCACCGCATCCATCCACGCTGCCCCGAACGCCAGGCGCACCAGCGGTTCGGCCACCAGCGACAGCCCCATCCCTGCCGGCAGCGTCACGATCGAGGCCATGCCGATCAGCCGCAGCGCCGTCTCGTTCACCGCCATGCCGGCATTGCGCGCCACCGCAAACCCGGCGAACGAGGCGCGGCACAGCGGTTCCACCAGTTCCGAGGTGGGCAGGGCGGCGATCTCGGCCCCCACCGAATACAGCCCGACCGAGCTTGGCGTCGCCATCCGCCCCAGCATCAGCGTGTCGATGCGGTCCCGCACCAGCTGTGCGAGGCTGAGCACCCAGGTCCAGGCCGAGTAGCCGATCAGGGCCCGCCATTCCCGCAGCGACAGGCGCGGGCGGAACGGGTGCATCACATAGCTCATGACCGAGCGCATCAGGTGGTTGGCAATCACCCCATACAGCAGGGCGGTGAAATCGGGCTTGATCAGGGCCGCGGTGATGGTCGCGACGATGCCCAGCAGCTTGGGCAGGACCATGATCGCGAACTCCTTGTGGAATTCCAGATGGCGGCGGAAATCGACAGTCCCGATGTTGGAAACCCCGTCCATCAGCGGCAGCGTGGCGACGACCAGCAGCACGATCTCCAGGCGCGGATCGCCGAAGAACCGCGCGGCGGGTTCGGCCAGGGCGGCGACCAGCACCGTGACCGCCAGGCCGCGGATCACGTTCAGCGTATAGGCGGTGTCGTAGACGGTCCGGTTCGGCTCTTTCTGGCGGATGACCGCTTCCTCGGTCCCCAGCATCATCATGGCATCGACGGTGTTCATGAAGCTGGAGGCCAGTGCGACCAGCCCGAAATCGGCCGGCGCCAGCAGCCGCACCAGCACCAGCGTGCTGGCCAGCCCCAGCACGCGCATGCCCCAGCGCCAGGCCACCACCCAGCCGGCGCCGCGCAGGGTGCGCGCCAGGACGCTGCCGCGCTGGGCTAGCGGCATCGCCGGGGCGGCAAGGGGCGGGGCGGGTCTGTCATGGGCCTGATCCCAGGGCTTGGTCCCAGGGCGGCTACCACGGCCGGGCCGGCGGCATCAACAAGCCTGGACGCGGGGGGACGAAGATGCGCAGATAGGGGATGACGATCACGATGCACGACCTCGCCGGCGCCGATGGCGACCTGCGTTTCAGCCCCTATTGCTGGCGGACACGGTTTGCCCTGGCACACAAGGGCCTGCCGGTCGAGACCATTCCCTGGCGCTTCACCGACAAGTCCGCCCTGGCGTTCTCGGGCCAGGACCGCGTGCCGGTGATCCAGGACGGCGCCCGCGTGGTGGCCGACAGCTGGGCCATCGCCGCGTATCTGGAAGACCAGTACCCCACGCCGACCCTGTTCGGCGGGCCTGGTGGGCTGGCCCATGCCCGGTTCATCAACGCCTGGGCCGACTCGCTGATCCTGCCCGCCATCGCGAGACTGATCGTGCGCGACCTGCTGGATGTGGTGGCGCCGCGGGATGCCGATTATTTCCGCCAAAGCCGGGAAGCGCGGTTCGGCATGACGCTGGAGCAGGTGCAGATGCGCCGCGAGGAGCGGCTGCCGGCCTTCCGCGACCTGCTGGTCCCGGTGCGCCTCGTGCTGCGCGCCCAGCCCTGGCTCGGCGGCCCCGCACCCAGCTATGCGGATTTCATCCTGGGCGGAACATTGATGTGGCCGCGCTGCGCCAGCCGCTTCGAATTGCTGGAAAAGACCGATCCGGTGACGGCCTGGCTGGATCGCCTGCTGGACCTGTACGGCGGTCTCGGCCGGAACGCCCGGCGCGTGGGCCAGTAGGGACCCCGCGCCGTGGCCCGCCCGGGCGGACCACGGCGCGCAAACGCATCAGATCGCGATCGCATAGGCCGGGCGGCGCGGGTCGGCGCCGCCGCCCTTCAGCCCGGTCGCGGGATCGGTCAGGATCGCCTCGACCGAGCCGGCCAGCCAGGTCCAGTCCGGCCAGGCATGGATGTCGTGGCCCCGCGCGGCCAGGTCGTCGCGGACGGATGTGTCGATCCGGCCCTCTACCGCCAGACGCCCGGGGAAATACTCGAACGGTGCGAATGACGAGGGGAAGGAATACGACGCGACACGCGGCGCCTCGATCGCCGTCTGCGGGTCCATCCCGAAATGCATGACATTCAGCAAGACCTGCAGCATCGCCTGGATCTGCACATCGCCGCCCGGTGTGCCGAACGGCATCACCCCGCCATCCCCGGTCACCAGGATCGCCGGGTTCGGTGTCAGGCGCGGGCGCTTGCCGGGCGCGACGCCGGCGGGGTGGGCGGGATCGGGGCGTGACTGTGATCCCCGGCCCGACGGCGCGATCCCCAGCGACGGGATGATCGGCACGTTGCCGCACCCGTCCGACGGCGTGACGCTGAACGCGTTGCCCCACCGGTCGACGACGCAGCAATAGGACGTGTCGGCCTCCACCCGGGGCAGCGCGGCATCGGTGCCCAGATAGGACCGGTTCGGCAGATCGAGCGGGGCCGGCATCTCTCCGAACGCGCGGTCGTCGCGCACCGCCACCGCCCGCCGAGCGATCGTCGCGGGATCCAGGATATGGTCGATGGGCACATCCACGAAATTCGGATCGCCGAAGAAATGCTCCCGGTCCGCCATTGCCAGGTTGATGCATTCCGCGATGCGGTGCAGGTAGTCGGCCGAGTTGTGTTCCAGCCCGTCGATGCCGACCTGCTCGACCAGCGCCAGCGCCTGTTGCAACGCCGGACCTTGGCACCATGGCCCGCAGGTGATCAGTTCGTGCCCGCGCCATTGGCGGCGCACCACGGGTTCGATGGCGGAATGATATTCCGCCAGGTCCTGCATCGACAGATAGCCGCCGTTGGCTTCCTGGAAGCGGACGATCTCGCGCGCGATGTCGCCCTTGTAGAACGCGTCGTGCGCCGCCTGCAGCCCGGCCATTCGGTCCGGCCCGGCGGCCAGGTCCTGGTCGGCCATATACTGTAGCGTGCGGGAAAGCTGTGTCTGGATCAGCATCTCCCCGGTTTCCAGCGGCTTGCCGCGCGGCATGAAGATCGCCGTGTTGCCGTCCCAGCGCGCATATTCATGGGCGTGGGATTTGATCGATGTCGCCAGCAGCGGATAGACCGGGTATCCCTCGGCCGCGAAACGAATGGCGGGGGCGGCGACATCGGCGAAACGCATGGTGCCGTGCCGGCGCAGCGCGGTGATCCACGCATCGGGGGCCGACGGCACGACGGTGCGCAGCACGCCATCGGGGATCCGGCCGCCGTGTTCGCGCATGAACAGATCGGCCGGCAGCGCCTTCGGCCACCATCCCAGGCCGGCGATGCTTTCCACCGTGCCATCGGCCAGGCGGATCAGGATCGGCGCGACGCCGGCGACGTTGACCAGGTCCGGCTGCAGGACCCCCAGCGCGATACCCGCGGCACAGCCGGCGTCGATGGCGTTGCCACCGGCCTCCATGATCGCGAAGCCGGCTGACGCGGCCAGGTAGTGGCCAGCCGAAATGGCGTGCCTCGTGCCGTAGACGGTTGGGCGGTGGCTCATGCCGATGGCTCCTCGCAAGGGGCGCGTGCCGGGCGGGCCGCGCCGGATCGGGCAGAGCCTGCGCCGGAATCGGGGGCGCGGTCCAGCGTATCGGGATGGGTCGCGGCCGATGGCGCCGGGGCGGAGGCCAGCCGTTTCCGCAGAAACCACCGCGCGTGCCCCGGCGGATAGTCGTCCAGCGTGCCGAACACGGCATAGCCGGCACGTTCATAGAACCGGCGAGCCTGCGGACTGAACGTATCCAGCCAGACCCCGGACAGGCCACGCGCGGCGGCCTCGGCCTCGGCGGCCGCCAGCAGCCGAGCACCCCAGCCCTGGCCGCGCAGCGCGGCGGGTAGGAACACCATCTCGATGAACAGCCACCCGTGCGCCCCGCGGCCCCAGACCCCGCCGACCGGCGCCCAGCCGGGGCCGGGGCGCAGCAGCACGGCCAGCGGACGGCCGCCGGGCGGGCCGAGAAACCCGTCATTGAAGGCCAGCAGCGCCTGCGCGACCGCCGCCCGCTGCCGCGGGTCGGGTGCGTCCGTCACATCGATGCGAAAGCCGGTCATCCGCGTCCCCCCGATTCGATCGGCGCGCAATTCGTGCGGCCCGAGGCAACGCAATCCTGCAACCGCCCGGCCTGCTGCAGCCGTGTCATCACGAACCACACGCCCCCGATCAGGGCGACCACGACGAGCAGCCCGACCAGCGCGCGCCAAGGCGGCGGATCGACGGGCGGCGGATCGACGGGCGGCGGATCGACGGGCGGTGGATCGATGGGGGGCGGCTGGTCGCTCATCCCGACCGGCCCTCCTGCACGGCATGGCACGCCACCGTGGCCGGACCGGCCGGCAGCGGCTGCGGACGCTCCGCCCGGCAGCGCATATCCGCCAGCGGACAGCGCGGATGGAACGCGCAGCCCCCGGGCGGGTCCAGGGGATTGCCGGGTTCGCCCACCGGCGGGGCGGCGATGTGGCCGAACCGCATCGGGTCGGGCACGGCATCGAACAGCATCCGCGTGTACGGGTGGCGCGGGGCCGAGAAGATCGCGTCCGCCGGTCCGATCTCCACGATCCGGCCGAGATACAGCACGCCCACACGGTCCGCCATGTGGCGCACCACCGCCAGGTTGTGGCTGATGAACAGGCAGGTCAGGTGCAGCCGGATCTGCAGATCGCGCAGCAGGTTCAGCACCTGCGCCTGCACCGACACGTCCAGCGCGCTGGTGGGTTCGTCCAGCACCAGGAACCGCGGCTCGGATGCCAGCGCCCGGGCGATCGAGATGCGCTGGCGCTGCC
>CAYZKM010000071.1:0-13857 GCA_964478525.1 uncultured Bifidobacterium sp. | reverse complement strand
GGATCGGGGGTGACCGAGAAGGTCAGCAACCGCTCGTCCTCGGGCGGCAGGTAGCCTTCCAGGATCACCTTGCGGCCGAGTTCCGCGGCGGTCGCCTCCACCGCGGCGGTCAGCGCCAGCCAGTCCTCGGCCGCGTACAGCGGCGGGTAGAAGACATGCACCGTGCCGTTGCGCGATTCGACCGTCAGCGCGGTGCGCACCACGGTGTCGTCGCCATGCGGCTGTGCCGGCACCGCGCCGGCGGTGCCGCCGCGGCCGGGGATCACCGGAATGTCCTGCGCGACCGGGCGGAACCCTTCGATCGCAGATTCGACCGGCCGGCGCGGCAGCATCGCCTGGCGCGGCGGCAGTGGCGCGCGAGGGGCGAACGGGTCGGGCTCGACGTCGACCGACGCCGTGGCGGGATCGACCCAGGGCAGGCTTTCCAGCGGCAGGCGCAGCCCGATCGGGCTGTCGCCGGGAACCAGGAACAGCACGCCGGCGCGGAAGAACCATGGCCCCGACTGCCAGCGGCGCACCCCGTCCTGGATCACCCGGCGGATCGGCAGCACGCTGCCCACGTCGCTGGACAGGCCTTGCCCGTACACACGGGCCAGCCGCGCGCGTTCCAGCGGATCGCGCAGCTTCGCGTCCTCGGCCAGCACGTTGGCCGGCAGGCGATGTTCGCGCCACAGATAGTAATGAACGTCCTCATGCGCCGGGATCACGAACGCCGGATCGACCTGCAGCCGCTCGGCCAGGCCACGGGCGAAGGTACGGGCATCGGCGGCGGTCGCGGTGTCGGTGTCGTCGTCGCCGGCCAGCAGGGCGCGGTCGCTCCACACCGGCTCGCCGTCCGCGCGCCAATGGCAATGCAGCGCCCAGCGGGGCAGTTGCTCGCCGGGGTATTGCTTGCCCATCGCATGCTGCAGCGCCGCGCCGGGCGCCCAGCGGTCCATCAGCCTGCGGATCAGGCGGTTGGCATAGGCGCGCTTGGTGGGCCCCAGCGCGTCGGTGTTCCATTCCGCGGCGTCGAGGTCGGTGGCCGAGATGAAGGTCGGCTCGCCGCCCATCGTCAGGCGCACCTGCCCGCGGGCCAGCGCGCGGTCCACCTCGGCGCCGCGCGCCAGGATCGTCTGCCATTGCCGGTCGGTATAGGGCCTGGTCGTGCGCGGGGTTTCGCGGATGCGGCGGACCGCCATCTCGAAGCCGAAGGTGACCTCGGCCTTTTCCACCACCCCGGTGATCGGCGCGGCCGAGATCGGGTCGGGGCTGGCGGCCAGCGGGATATGGCCCTCGCCGCACAGCAGGCCGGATGTCGCGTCCAGCCCGACCCAGCCGGCGCCGGGCAGGTACACCTCGGCCCAGGCGTGCAGGTCGGTGAAATCGGCCTCGGGTCCCGGCGGGCCTTCCAGCGGCTTCACGTCGGGGGCGAGCTGGATCAGATAGCCGGAGACGAAGCGCGCGGCCAGGCCGAGATGGCGCAGCACCTGCACCAGCAGCCAGGCTGAATCGCGGCAGGATCCCTTGCCGCCGGCCAGGGTTTCCTCGGGGTCGAAGACGCCCGGTTCCATGCGCACGATGTAATCGACGCGGTGTTGTACCATGGTGTTCAGCGCGACCAGCATGTCGACGGTGCGCTGTTCGGACCGGTCGATCGTGTCCAGCAGGGCCGCCAGCAACGGTCCCGCGGGATCGGTCTTGCGGAACGGCGCCAGTTCCTGGTCCAGCACATGGTCATAGCCGAACGGATAGATTTCCGCGTCGGGTTCCAGGAAGAAGTCGAACGGGTTGACCGTGACCATATCGGCCACCAGGTCCACCGTGACCTCGAACCGGTCGACCTTGTCGGGGAACACCACGCGGGCCAGGTGGTTGCCTTGCGGGTCCTGCTGCCAGTTGATGAAGTGCGGCTGCGGTTCGACCTTCAGCGCATAGGACAGCACCGCGGTGCGCGATTGCGGCGCCGGTCGCAGGCGGATCGTCTGGGGGCCGAGCGCGACGAGGCGATCATAGTGGTACGAGGTGCGGTGCGTCAGGGCGACGTGCAGTGGCATCCGGGGCTCGCAGCGAAAAAGTGGCGGGTTTCAGCGTCATGTTGCATCGCAGCATAGTAAAACGCAATCGCCGGTTGGATCGGCCGCGGCAACCCCCCCTCGACCGAGGCTGGATGATGGCCTAACCTGCCCGGGTGGAGCCGTCCCGGCGCGATGCACCGGACCGGAGGGATACGAACCCAAATGATCGGGAGCGATGATGTCAAGTCTTAGCTATGCCGCACCCACGTCGGTGGATGAAGCGGTGAAACTGTTGGCCGGATCGTCCGGACTGGCCAAGGTGCTCTCGGGCGGTACCGATCTGCTCGTGCAAATGCGGGCGGGCCGCATGAAGCCCGAGCTGATCGTGGACGTGAAGCAGGTTCCCGGCGCCAGGGGCATCCGCCAGGAAAACGGCGCGTGGATCATCGGCGCGTCGACGGCGGGTGCGGTGGTGGAAGCCCATAAGGGCCTGTCGGCCGACTGGCCGGGCCTGGTGGAAGCGCTGGACCTGATCGGCTCGACGCAGGTGCAGGGCCGCTGCTCGCTGGCCGGCAATCTGTGCAACGCCTCTCCGGCCGCCGACAGCGTGCCCGCGATGTATGCCGCCGGCGCCGTCTGCGTGGTGGTTGGCCCGAACGGCAGGCGCGACGTCCCGGTCGAGCAGATTCCCGCCGGTCCGGGCCGCACCAATCTCGCCAAGGGTGAATTCATCCTGGAGATCAAGCTGCCGGCGCGTGCCCCGCGGTCGGGCGATGCGTATCTGCGCTTCATTCCGCGCACGGAAATGGACATCGCGGTCGTCGGCTGTGGCGTCAACGTGACGCTGGATGCCAACGGCGTGTGCACCGCCGCGCGGGTGTCGCTGGGCGCCGTTGCCCCGACCGTCCTGCTGGTCCCCGATGCCGCCGCCGCCCTGATCGGCAACAAGCTGGACGACGCGACGCTGGCCAGGCTGGACGCCGCCGCGCAGGCCGCGTGCAAGCCGATCAACGACAAGCGCGGCACCATCGAATTCCGTACCAAGGTTGCCGGCGTGCTGGCGCGCCGCGTTGCCGCGATCGCGTTCGATCGCGCGGCCGGCAAAACAACTGCAAAGGCTCACTGAACCATGGCCAAGCAATACGTTTCCGCCACCATCAATGGCGAGACGACCGAGTTCCTGTGCGAGACGCAGCAGACCATGCTGGACGTGCTGCGCGATGTCGTCGGCCTGACCGGCGCCAAGGAAGGCTGCGCGTCGGGCGACTGCGGTGCCTGCTCGATCCTGGTCGACGACCGCCTGGTCTGCTCGTGCCTGATGCTGGGCGTGGAAGCCAACGGCAAGAAGATCACCACGATCGAAGGCATTGCCGACGGCGACAAGCTGCACCCGATCCAGCAGAAGTTCCTGGAACATGCCGCCCTGCAGTGCGGGTTCTGCACGCCGGGGCTGATCGTCGCCACCAAGGCCTTGCTGGACGAGAACCCCAACCCAACTGAGACCGAGGCCCGCTACTGGCTGGCCGGTAACCTGTGCCGCTGCACCGGTTACGACAAGGTCATCCGCGCGGTCCTGGATGCGGCCGCCGTCATGCGAGGGGAAGCAGCCTGATGAACTACATCGACTCCAACCTCAAGGTTGTCGGGACGCGCCCGGTGCGTCCCGATGGCGTCGACAAGGTCACCGGCCGAGCGATGTACTCGGCCGACACCCGCCTGGCCGGGATGCTGTGGGGGAAGATCCTGCGGTCGCCGCATGCGCATGCGAAGATCGTGAAGATCGATACCTCGAAGGCCGAGGCGCTGAAGGGCGTCTATGCCGTCTGCACCGCGGCCGACTTCCCTGACATCGCCTCGGAAGAGGCGTTCGTCGGCGAAGGCCCGATGAACTTCCGCGACCTGGCGCTGAACGTCATGGCGCGCAACAAGGTGCTGTACGAAGGCCATGCCCTGGCCGCTGTCGCCGCTTCCACGCCGGAAATCGCCGACCAGGCGCTGGCGCTGATCGACGTGACGTATGAAGTCCTGCCGCACGTGATCGATGTCGAGGCCGCGATGGCCCCGGACGCGCCGATCCTGCACGACGACATGTTCACCGCGGGCGTCAATCCGAAGCCGTCGAAGCCGTCGAACGTGGCCAAGGTCGTGACGTTCAAGAAGGGCGACATCGACGCCGGCTTCAAGGCCGCCGAGGTGATCGTCGAGGCCCGCTACACCACGCAGCCGGTGCACCAGGCGTATATCGAGCCGCATGCCTGCCTGGCGACCTGCGCGGCCGATGGTCAGGTGAACATCCACGCCTCCAGCCAGGGTCACTTCATGATCCGGGCCTACACCGCCAAGCTGCTCGGCATGGACATGTCGAACATCCGGGTGAACCCGGCTGAAATCGGCGGCGGGTTCGGCGGCAAGACGCTGATCTATATCGAACCGGTCGCGGTGAAGCTGTCCCAGAAGTCGGGCAAGCCGGTGAAGATCCAGATGACGCGCGAGGAAGTCTTCCGCGGCACCGGCCCGACCTCGGGCGCCGTCATGGAAGTCAAGCTCGGTGCGAAGCGGGACGGCACCATCGTCGCCGCGCAGCAGATCCTGAAGTTCCAGGCCGGCGCGTTCGCCGGCTCCCCCATCGGTCCGGGCTGCATGTGCGGCCTGGCCCTGTACGACATCGAGAACATCGATGTCCTGGGCTATGACGTCGTATCGAACCGCCCCAAGGTCGCGGCCTATCGCGCCCCCGGCGCGCCGATCACGTCGTTCGGCGTCGAAAGCCTGCTGGACGAGCTGGCCACCAAGCTGCACATCGACCCGATGGTACTGCGGCGCAAGAACGCGGCGAAGAACGGCACCAAGACCCATTACGGCCCGACCCATGCGAATATCGGGTTCGAGCAGGTGCTGGCCGTCGCCGCCGAACATCCGCATTGGAAGGCGCCGCTGAAGCCGGGCCATGGCCGCGGTATCGCCGCCGGCTTCTGGTTCAACATCGGCGGCGAGTCCACCGCGACCGTCCACATCAACGAGGACGGTTCGGTCACCGTCGCCACGGGCAGCCCCGACATCGGCGGCTCGCGTGCCTCGATGGGCATGATGGTCGCGGAAGTGCTGGGGATCGACGTCTCCCGCGTGCGCACGACGGTTGCTGATACCGCCTCGATCGGCTTCACCCATGTGACCGGCGGGTCGCGCGTGACGTTCGCCACCGGCATGGCGGCGACGCAGGCGGCCGAGAAGGTCGTGGAGGAGCTGAAGAAGCGCGCCGCGATGATCTGGGAAATCACCCCGGACGCGGT
Organism: uncultured Bifidobacterium sp.; assembly: GCA_964478525.1. GTDB lineage: Bacteria > Pseudomonadota > Alphaproteobacteria > Acetobacterales > Acetobacteraceae > Rhodopila. The sequence continues at coordinate 8,570 of CAYZKM010000071.1, read as the reverse complement.
CGAATGGAAGGATGGGCAGGCGTTCCCCGCGGGGACCAACGCCGGCGCGTTCGAGCCGTTGGACCTGGCATCCCTGGCGCTGAAGGCGGCCCGCACCGGCGGTCCGGTGAACGCCGAGGTGTCGGTGAACGCGCAGGGCGCCGGTGCCGGCTTCGGCCTGCATATCGCCGACGTCTCGGTCGACAAGGAGACCGGCCACGTCACGATCGAGCGCTATACGGCGCTGCAGGACGTGGGCAAGGCGATCCACCCGTCCTACGTCGAAGGCCAGATCCAGGGCGGGGCCGCCCAGGGTATCGGCTGGGCGCTGAGCGAGGAGTACATCTACAACGACAAGGGTCAGATGGAGAATCCGGGCTTCCTGGACTATCGCTGCCCGGTCGCGTCGGATGTGCCGATGATCGAGGCGGTGCTGGTCGAGGTGCCGAACCCGCGTCATCCGTTCGGCGTGCGCGGCGTGGGCGAGGTGCCGATCATCCCGCCGATGGCGGCCGTCGCCAATGCCATCCGCGCGGCCGCCGATGTGCGTATGCACGACCTGCCGATGTCCCCGCCGCGCCTGCGTGCGGCCATCGAGAAGGCCAGCTGAAGCACACGATGCCGAAGGTCGTCCTCTCCTCGGGTTCGCCGTCCCTGCAGCTGACGCATGGGCAGACCGAATTCGAGGTGGAGGCGACCACCTTCCGCCGGCTTGTCCTGGAACTGGACCGGAAGTTCCCGGGCCTGGGCAAGCAGGTCGAGGAAGGCATGGCGGTGGCCATCGACGGCGAGATTTTCCAGGATGCCTACGGGGCGCAGCTGCGCCCCGGCAGCGAGATCGTGCTGATCCCCAAGATCGGCGGCGGCTGAACCACCGCCCCGGCCGTTCGGGGTTTACGCCTCCACATCCCAGGCCGGGCGGGCCAGTTTCTCCAGCACGGCGACGATCTCGTAGCAGCCCGGCGGATGCGCCTTGGGGTCCTGGGCATAGTCGTAGCCGGCGTCGTTCTCCTCCAGATGGCGCACGCGATACGTGTTCGGCACCAGCGCGGCTTCCAGTTCCCCCAGCAGGCTGGACGAGGTGTAGCAACGCTGATGGTCCTGGTTCCAGTGTGATGGCGGGCGGTGGCGCCGCTCGTACAGATGGGCGTGCGGGACCGCGACGATGATGTGCCCGCCCACCTTCACCACGCGGTGCCAGTCCCGGATGGCGTTGATATGGGCCGGGATGTGTTCCAGGCAGTGGCTGACGAAGACGGCGTCCTGGCTGTTGTCGGGGAAGGGCAGGGTGCGCCCGTCATAGCCGGGATAATCCAGGTCGACGCCGATCGCGCCCGGCAGGATCGGCACCACCTGGTCGACCCCACCGCCGCGGAAGCCGATATCCAGCACGTTCGGGCCGGTGACGAAGCGGGTCCAGAACCCGTTCTCGATATAGCGGTCGAAGGTCTTGCGCGCCTCGGGACCGACGGGGCGGCCGAACTGCCACAGCAGGGCGTCCTCGGCCGGGCGTTCGGCGGCCAGCGCCCAGCCGACGGTGCTGACCTGGATGCCCAGCCGGCGGTTGTCGTTGTTGATCCCCAGCTCCTGCGGGCTGCGCGCGTCGGGCAGGTCGAACGACAGGGTGATGCGGGTCGCGCCGCCGAGTTGCGCGCGGTCGATGAACAGCGGGCGCCGCCGTTCCAGCCCCGCAGTCATCGCCCAGGTCGCGACGGGGACACCATTGGCCTGGACCGCCACGGTCTGGCGCGGCAACTGCGCCCCCCACACGAACGGACGCAGCGACACCACGACCATCAGGCCGGTCATCTCGCTGTGCGGCACGGTGAACGCGATCTCGGCGCGCGGGCCGTCGGTCCAGCGGCCGGTCCCCTCGACGGGGCTGAAGCCGGCAAGGGTCACATCGGCGTCGCCGCCGGCCAGCGAGAAGGTCGTATAGCGTTCAGGATTCATGGGCGCGCCTGCTATCGAACGGTCGGACGACACATAGGACGCCTGCGCCGGATGGGGAACATCCCAGGTGAAGCCCGGATGGCCACCCCATGCCGGCGGTTTTCCGAACCGGCCCTGCATGGTAAGTGGAACGGTAACGCAATGGGCGCCGAGGCAGGGGCTCGCTCGTCTCCAGGAATGGAAGCGCAGGACATGGCAACCGTCACCAGACTGGATATGGCCCGCGCGTTCGACCCGGCCGGCTATCTCGCGCGCAATCCCGACCTGCAGCTTGCCGTGGACAGCGGGGAGGTGACCGATCTGTGGACGCATTTCGATCGCCACGGCTATCGGGAGGGGCGGCAATTCCTTGATTTCGATACGGAATTCTATCTGCGGTCCTATCCGCAGGTCGCGCTGGATATCCAGGCGGGCGTGGTCGGATCCGCATTTCAGCATTTCCTAATATACGGCCGCGGCTGCGGCTTCCTGCCCAATGCCAAGGCCCAGCGGCCCGATCATGTGGCGGCGTGCCCGTCCCGGTTCGGCGGGCTGTGGATCGATTCACTGGATGCCCATGCGCGGATCGACGGGCGGCAGGAGACCAGCCAGATCAGCCCGCGGCAGGCCACGCTGCTGCGCCAGTTCGTGCGGGATGGCTATGTCGTGCTGCAGGGTGCGATCGACGCCGAGCGGCTGGCGGCGGCGACGGCGGTGTTCGATGCCGCCTATGCCGGGACGTTCGAGCGGCTGCTGTTCGACTGCCCGGCGGTCTCGCAGGGGCGGCATGCCCCGTGGCAGGCCGAGATGAACCGCCACCCGGCCAAGGCGCTGGATATCCATTTCTTCGGGCGGGCGTTGCGGGAGCTGATCTTTGCCCCCGTCGTCACCGAATTCCTGGGCCTGATCTTCGAGGCGAAGGCCTATGCGTCCCAGACCCTGGGGTTTCTGCTGGGTTCCGCGCAGGAGGGGCATCAGGATTCGGCCTATGTCCCCTACACGCTGGGGCGCCATTTCGCGGCAAGCTGGATCGCGCTGGAAGACGTCACCATCGGCGCGGGGGAGCTGTTCTATTATGTCGGCAGTCACCGCCTGCCCGACTTTCTGTACGATGGCCGGTTCAAGAGCGTGTCGGAAAGCCAGCGCATGATCCCGGGCACCGATGTGCATGCGCAGACGCGGGCCCATGTCGCGTCACTGGAGACGCTGGCCCGGGACTACGGCCTGCGCAAGGAGGTCTTCGCCGCCAAGAAGGGCGACGTGCTGATCTGGCACGCCGACCTGGTGCATGGCGGCAACCCGGTCTCTCAAGACATCACGCGCAAGAGCGTGGTGACCCATTACTGCCCGAAATACCTGGTCCCGCTGTTCGGGGAACGCCAGGCGCTGCGGGTGCACGAACATCGCGGCCATCTGTTCACCTCCAGCTATTGCGGCCAGATGGACCCGCTGGACTGAACCTATCGCGTCGCCCCCTGTGCGGGGCGGAAGCGGGCATCCCCAGGGAACCGGGCCTGGTATTGCAGGCCGGACGCGTCACCGAGACCAGCCGGAGGACGGAACGACAGGCTGCCATCCGCCCGCGTGGTCACCGTGCCCGCCGCCTGCGCGCCGGGGCGGATCGCCAGGCGATCGCGCCGCACTTCCTTGCCGTCGGCACCCAGGAAGATCAGCGCGACATACCCGGCATCGGATGATGCCTGGGTGGCCGCCATCGGCACCGTCAGGGTGAAGCGCTGGCCGGGCGTGACCGGGAACCGTGAGCTGGTCAGCGACACCCGTTCGCCGGCGGGAATGGTGAAGCGGTCGGCATTCCCCTGTGGCGGCTGGCGCAGCCGGCGGACGGCGTCGGGGCCGCCCTGCTCCTGGTGATAGCGCAGCGACCCGATCGCGATATCGGCGGCGGCCGAGCAGTTGCATTCGACGTTCAGGCGCAGGGCGACCACGGCCTCGGCGGCGTTGGATGGGACCAGGCCGGTGACCGACTGGTCCTGCATGATGCGCGCCGCGGTCCGGTCGACGGCGAACACGGTGACCGGCACGTTGGCCACCGCCTGGCCGTTGGCGGTCAGGCGCCCGTCGATCGCCCCGCCCGCCTGGTTCAGCGCAAGCTGGGTCTGTGCCGCGGCATAGCGGTTCACCAGGCTGGTCAGCGCCTCGGGCCTGGTTTCCGGCAGGTTCAGCGGCGGCTTCGGATTGCCCCAGACCTGGAAGATCGCCTGGTCCGGCACCAGTGCGGGGTCCGATTCAACGGCCAGGAAATGCTGCTCGGCGCGCGCGGTCCAGGCGGCGGGGGCGTCCGTCGGTTCCCCGTTATAGATGATGCCGAAGCGGATGCCGGCCTGGCGCAGCCGCCCGGCCAGGTCGCGCAGGGGCGCCTGGTAGGCGCGGTGCCATTGGATGTCGGCATGGACGAAGGCCAGCGGTTCGCCCATCGCGGCGCGATAGGCATCCGCCCATTGGATCACCAGGCTGGCCCAATCCTTCAGGGCAGGGTCGCCGGCCGGCTCGATATCGCCGACCGCCAGGGTGGGGAAGACGGCCCTGACGGCGCGGATCCTGGCGGCGACATCGCGCGCCAACTGATCCAGCGGCGTGCGGCAGCCTTTCGGACCGCTGAAGTAATGCCCGAAATACAGCGGCTCATCCATCGCGATCACGCGCAAATCCCCGCCCAGGCGCTTGATCTTCTCGGCGATCTTCACCAGCACGTCGGGGCCGGTATAGCCTTCGATCCCCCATCCGCAGGTATCGGGCCCGCCGGTGACGGACAGCATCAGCCCCTCGATCCCCAGCGCGATGTTCCGCCGCTTGAGCTCGGCGATCATCTTCCCCAGCAGCGCGTCGGGCGCGTTGTAGGCGAACATCGTGCTGATCTTCAGGACCCTGGTGCGGGATGCGGCCTCGGCCCAGGGGGCGCCGGGCTCGAACATCGCGGCGAAGTCCGAGCCGAAGGAGGCGTCGACCTTGCGGTTGTAGTCCGGCGTGACCGGGCCGAACCAGATTTCGGCCTTCGGGGCCTGTGCGGCGGCGGACCAGGCCCAGGCGGACAACAGGGCGGACAACAGGATCGACAGCAGCGCCGCGCCAAGGCCATGGCGGAACCGGTGGAGCAACGGGGCATTGGGCATCGGCGGGGTCCTGCGGTTGCGGTTCGGATCGCCCGACCATGCCACCGACCGATGTCCGATGTCGTCAGTTGAAGCACGACCGGGTTGCTGTACCATGATAGAATCGGCTCCTGAAGCCGTTGACAACGCAGGAGGTCGCGTGAGCGTTCCCGTCGCCCAATGTGCATGCGGCCCCATCCCGGGGCCGGCCCGTGCGGGTGTGGTTCCCGGTCATGGGTGCATGCATGCCTGACAGTCGCGAGGGCACGCCCCGCGATGTGCCGCAATGGGTCACGGCCCTGCCGCTGCGCATGCCGGCCACGCAGCGGGAGGTGTTCCGGCTGCTGGCCCTGCTCGACTCGGCCGCGGGCCTGGACGAGTTGCTGGCCCGCGTCGACTTCGCCGGCGCGACGCCCGCCCATATCCACCAGGCCGTGCTGGGACGCGCGCCGGCGGACCGCGACGAAGCGGTGCCCGCCCTGCGATTCGACCCGCGGGCGGCGTTCAAGGCCGCGCTGCTGTCGCCCGAATTTCGCCGGAACGTGATGGCGGCCTTCCTGGGCGCCTATCCCGAGCTGTCCCGCGACGTCTTCATCCATGTGCCGAAATGCGCCGGCACCGACCTGGTGATGAACCTGGGCAGGCGGCAATTGCCGCTGCCCTCGATCCTGGACAGCCCGGACTGGATCGCCGACGACGACTTCCTGGCCGTGCTGAGCGGCCTGGCCCGTGGCGCGCCATTCCATGACCGCATCTTCGTCTATGGCCACATGGACCTGGGCGGCTATGTCGCCCGCGCCGGCAGCCGGCCGTCGGACCGTATCGTCTCGATCATCCGCGACCCGGTCGAACTGATGGTCTCCCAGGCCAACTACGTCATCGGCCGCGCGCGGCAGGACCCCACCGGACAGGACCCCGACACCGCCGAGATCCTCGCCTGGCTCGGCCATGACCAGTTGCCGTCCGACCTGTCGGTGCAGCAGCTGAAGGACCTGGTCGTGTCCGCCCTGCTGCATCCCGACATCACCCCGGCCAACCGCGCCTGCCGCTTCCTTGGGCGCGGCGGGGACGCGATCAGCTTCGAGGACGCCATCGACCTGATGATCGTCCACGATGTGGAGGTCACGACCACCCGGCAGTACGAGCGCTGGCTGAAAGAGCGCTGGGGCGTGCCGCGCAGCCTGCGCCACAACACCTCGGAGTCGATCGTTTCATTGCACGAGGTCCGCCGGTTCTTCTCGGACGCGATGTTCGCCGTGACGGCCGAGGACCAGAAGCTGTTCGACCTGGTGTCGTGGGCGCTGCAGGAAACGGGCACCGCCTCGGTGACGGGGCTGCAGATCGCGAAGCTGGTTGGCGATCGCGGCGTGGTCGCCTTTGCCGAGGAGCTGACGGCCGAGCAGCAGCACGAACGGGAAAGCGGGACCAGCGAGCTGTTCGTGGTGGAAAACCCGCCCGATGTCGAACGCTATCTGACGCCGCACACGGTCGCCCCGCCCGGCAGCCCGACGCTGGAGGAGGTGTTCGCGCTGGATTTCGGCGTCGGCGCCAGCGGTGCGGCCAATCTGGCGGAGGGGTGGGCCGGGCCCGAACCCGGGTTCATCTGGACGAATGCCAACGAGGCAACGCTGCGCCTGCCGCCATGCCCGCGCGGCGGGGCCTATGTGGTGCGGCTGATGGGCCATCCGTTCGTGATCCCGACGCTGTTGCCGACACAGCAGATCGGTATCAGCATCAATGGCCAGGCGCTGGGTACGTGGGTGATCCGCGATATCTGCGTGGTGGAGTTCGAGGTGCCGCCGCAGATGACCGTCGGCGGCGGCGCGCTGGAGATCGTGCTGTCGCTGCCCAACGCCGCGCGCCCGCGTGCGCTGAACCATGCCGAGGACAACAGATTGCTGGGTTTCTGCCTGGAACGCCTGACGTTCAGCCAACTCCGCCCGGCCGCGACCGGGCCGTCGGCGCAATGACCGCGGCGATGGACGCCCCCGTCCCGACAGTGCTGCTGTATGACTGGGACAACACGCTGGTCGACGGATGGGCCGGCATCACCGCCGCGCTGAACGCCGTGTTCACCGCGTTCGACCGCCCGCATTGGACCGTCGAGGACACCAGGAACCGGGTCCGCGTGTCGCTGCGGGAGAGTTTTCCCGTCATGTTCGGTGATCGATGGGAGCAGGCCAGGGATCTGTTTTACGCAACGCTGACCGACAGGCACCTGGATCACGTCACCCCGATGCCCGGCGCGGCCGAGGCTCTGCTGGCCGGGTCCGGCCTGCCGCAGGGCGTGGTTTCCAACAAGGCCGGGGCTTTCCTGCGTCGGGAAGTGGTGCATCTGCGCTGGGAGCCGCATTTCGGCAGCGTGGTCGGGGCGGGCGATGCCAGTGCCGACAAGCCAAGCCCGGCGCCGATCTTCATGGCGCTGGAACAACTTCGGCTGCCGCCGGGCCGATCGGTCTGGTATCTTGGCGATACGGCGCTGGACATGCAGGCCGCCCGTGCCGCCGGGGTGACGGCGGTGATGATAGGAGACGCTTTGCACGATGGGGGCGTTGAACGGGCGGCCCCGGATATCCATTTCCGTGATGCGCATGCCTTGGCTGCTCACCTTCGTGTGATCGCGTCCGGGTTGTTGCGCTGATATAGTGTAGTTGTCGGCGGCCGTGCCACGACCCGCCGAGCCTCGCCCCGTAAACGGCAAAAAGAAGGAAAATTCACGTGGCCAACGAGAAGTCGCAGAATGTTCAGGACGTGTTCCTGAATCACGTGCGAAAGAATAAGACACCTGTGACGGTGTTCCTTGTGAACGGTGTCAAGCTTCAGGGGATCATCACCTGGTTTGACAATTTTTCCGTTCTGCTCCGTCGCGACGGGCACACGCAGCTCGTCTACAAGCACGCGATCAGCACCGTGATGCCGGGTGCGCCGATCCAGCTCTTCGACCCGACCCGGGTCGAGGGTGCAGCGGCCGCGCCGGTCAAGGAACTGAGCCCTGCCGCCGGCGGTGGGTGAGGCCAGACCCGGGCGGCAACCCGATCAAGGCGCGCGCGACGCGGTGACAGGCGGGCCTGGGCCCACGCGGGCCGCGGTCATTCTGCCCTGGGAGAAGGCCGGACCCACGGGTGCCGGCGCCGATCCCGTGCGAGCCGCGGATGCGCGCCTGGCCGAGGCGGTGGGACTCGCCGCCTCGATCGGACTGGTTGTCGTTCACTCCGCAATCGTGCCGCTGCGGCAGCGCCGCCCCGCGACCCTGCTGGGCGAGGGCCATGTCGCGACGCAGGCCGAGGCGCTGTCGGCGCACGACGTCACCGTCGCGATCGTCGACGCCGCGCTGTCGCCCGTGCAGCAGCGCAACCTGGAACGCGCCTGGGGCTGCAAGGTCATCGACCGCACCGGGCTGATCCTGGACATCTTCGGCGAACGCGCGGCCACGCGGGAAGGCACGCTGCAGGTCGAGCTGGCGCATCTGGACTATCAGCGATCGCGCCTGGTGCGGTCCTGGACCCATCTGGAGCGCCAGCGTGGCGGCTTCGGCTTCCTGGGCGGACC
>CAYZKM010000070.1:0-13865 GCA_964478525.1 uncultured Bifidobacterium sp. | reverse complement strand
AATCGCCCGCAGCTCGGCTGCCGTCGTGCTACCACCCCACATGCGCGTCACTACTGAATAGGTGCCATCCTTCTGGATGTTTGCATGTACACGTTCGTTGACGAACCGAGACCGCGAATCGTCGCGATATTCGCCCGGCCAGGCGCACATCAGGTAGTAGTTCAGCGCGGGACGGCAGCTTGCGCAGCCCTCGGGCGCGGTCCATCCCAGCGCGGCCATCACGGCGGGAATGGTCTTCAGCGCCTGTGCACGGATCGCGGCGCGGACGGCATCGTGGCCATGCGCCGTGCATTTGCACATCGGCTTGACCTTGGGCGCGGCGGCATAGGCCGGTCCGGCGGCAAAGGCCAGCAGCGCCTCGACCTGGCAGGTGCAGGACCCGCAGGACGACGACGCCTTGGTGCGCGCCCGCACCTCGTCCAGCGAGGTCAGCTTGTGTTCGGCGATCGCGGCCAGGATGCGGCCCTTCGATACGCCGTTGCAGCCGCAGATCTCGGCGGTGTCGGGCATGGTCTCCGGGCCCGCGGCGTCCCCCGCGCCGGCGGCGGCGGGGCCGAACACCAGAAGGTCGCGCATCGCGGTGATGTCGGCGCGCGTGCGGATCAGGTCGAAATACCAGGTGGCGTCACGCGCATCGCCATACAGCACCGCGCCGATCAGAGCCTCGCCGCGGATCACCAGGCGCTTGTGCACGCCGCGCGCCGCATCGCGGAACACGACGTCGTCGGTATCGGCATCGCCGGTGAAATCGCCGGCCGAGAACATGTCGATGCCGGTGACCTTCAGCCGCGTGCCGGCGACCGAGGGTTCATAGGCGGACTCGGCCGCGCCGGTGATGGTGTCGGCGGCGATCTTCGCCATTTCATACAGCGGCGCGACCAGGCCATAGACGGCGCCACGATGCTCGATGCATTCACCCACCGCGAAGATCGCGGGGTCGGACGTGCGCATCGCGTCATCGACCACCACGCCACGGTTGCAGTCCAGGCCAGCGGATTTCGCCAGCGCCAGGTTGGGGCGGATGCCCACCGCCATCACCACCAGATCGGCCGGGATCATCGTGCCGTCGGCAAGCTCCACCGCCTCTACCCGATCGGTGCCGTGGATCGCCTTGGTGTTGGCTTCCGTCAGGATGGTCATGCCGCGCCGGGTCAGGTCATCCTTCAGCAGCCCCGCCGACACCGGATCCAGCTGGCGTTCCATCAGCGTCGGCATCAGGTGCAGCACGGTGGTGGCAATGTCGTTGCGCGACAGACCATTCGCCGCCTCCAGCCCCAGCAGCCCGCCGCCGATCACCACCGCGCGCGCGCCCTCACGCCTGGCCGACAGCATGGTGTCGACGTCGGCGATGTCGCGGAAGCTGATGACGCCGGGCAGGCGATGGCCCGGCACCGGAATGATCACCGGGTTCGACCCGGTGGCGATCAGCAGCACGTCATAGGGACGCATCGTGCCGTGCTCGCCGGTCACGGTGCGGCCGTCGCGGTCGATGGCGACGACGGGCTCACCGGCGATCAGTTCGATGCCGTTCGCATCGTACCAGTCGCGGTCATGGGTGACGATGTCGCGGAACGACTTCTCCCCGGCCAGCACCGGCGACAGCATGATGCGGTTATAGGTTCCGTGCGGCTCGGCCCCGAACACCGAGATGGTGAAATCCGCCCGCGCCCGGGCCAGGATTTCCTCCAGCGCGCGGACACCGGCCATGCCGTTGCCGATCAGGACCAGGCGGCGGCGATGGGCTGCGATCATGTTCATGGCCGGGCTTCCTCAGCGTGCCGGCGAATGGGCAAGGGCGGACAGCGCGAGGTGCGGCGTTGCGTCGTGCATGGAACTGGCTTTCACGAGCGGGTCGCCGTTGGCCCGCCGGTCGATGGTCTGGGGCGGTGTGCGCCCCGGATCTGGATGCCGTTCCTCGTTGAGCGGTCACCCCGGGCGCTGCCTGCACCCTGTTCGCAAATGCAGCATGGCCGGGTGTTGGGAGGATTCCAAGCACGAATTTGCCCATTGATCTGGAAATATGCAGATTTCGGGCGATGTTTTGCCTATTATATGCTCGTTATGGCAGCTCAATAGGCATTTCAGCCGGTATTTTGATCAATTGGTGCGGGCGGCCTTTACGATCTCGGCAATCCGCGCATTCGCACCGTTGATGTCCGGCAGCTTCTCCCCCGCCGCGACGCGCGCCAGCATCGCCTTCTCGGCCGCCTGCATCTCCACCGCGATGGCACTCGCCGCCTCGATCTCGTGCGGCTTCATCACCAGCACGCCGTTCTCGTCCGCCAGGATCGCATCGCCCGGCTCCACCGCCACCCCGCCGCAGGATACCGGCACACAGAAATCGCCCTGCCGGAACATCGGCTTGCAGGTCACCGTCGACAGCCCCTTCGCCCAGACCGGCATGTCGTATTGCCGCAGCTCCTGCACGTCGGTGGCCAGGCCGTCGATGATGATCCCGACACAGCCTGCCGCCTTGGCCGAGAAGGCGACGCCCCCGCCGCAGGCCGCGTGGCGCATGTCGCCCGCCCGGTCGATCACCAGGATATCGCCGGGGCGCAGCTGGCCCAGCGCGTAGTGGATGATGCTGGTGTCGTCGCCATAGGCGCGCACCGTCACCGCGGTGCCGGCGATGCGGCGATACCCCGCCACCAGCAGCCGGATCTCGTGCGACATGAACCCGACATGCCGGACATGGCCGATCGTCGCCGGCTCGGCCTGCCTGAAACGCTCGATCAGGGCCGGCTCGATCGATGGCGGGCGGTCTTTCAGGACGAACATCGCGCGTGCCTCCGGTTGAGTGCCGCCACACTGCCCGATGATCCGGTTTTCCGCCACGCGGCGGTTCGTGGTTGCGGCGCGGGCCGGTCCGGGCGAAGGATCGCTGTGGCAACGGCAGCGAGGACCCCCCCGTGCGGCGGCAAACCATCATCGGCATCTGGATCGGCGGCGCCATCCTCGCCCTCGCGCTGTATGTCGTCGGGCCCGACAATTTCCTGTCCGCCCTGCTGGACGCGCTGGACAATCTGGAGGCGGCGTTCCACCGGATGCTGGATTTCCTGGGCGCGCAGGCGTTCAACGTCGTCCGCGCGCTGGCCATCGCGATCTTCGTGGTCTTCGTCGTGCTGGCGGTGATGGCCGCCTATCGCGGGCAGAAGGCCATCGGCGCGCTGATCGTCGTGACCCTGGGCTTCCTGATCCTGGTCTGGCGGCCGGACGCAGTGCATGCCGGGTCGATCAGCCGCTGGTTCACCGCGCTGCTGATCGCCATCGTCGGCGCCGTGGTGATGACACAGCGCCTGCTGTCGCCGCCACCGCGCCCCCGCCCGCCACCGCCGCCCCCCTCCTCACCCTGGCCCCCGCAGCCGGGCCGTCCGCTATGACATCCGACACCGAACGGCCGTCGCAGCGCGCCGCGCGGCTGGTCCTGGCGCTGGCGCTGGTGGGCCTGGGCCTGTGGACGTTGCACCGCTTCCTGCCGGCGCTGGTCTGGGCCGGCATCCTGGCCATCGCCATCTGGCCGTACTACTGCCGCATCCGCCGCCGCTATCCGCCCGGGCCGCACAACCTGGCCCTGCCGGCGCTGTTCACCGGTGCCATCGCCCTGCTGGTGGTCGGCCCCGTCGCGGTGGCCGGGTTCCAGGCGGGGCGAGAGGCCGTGGCGGTCGCGGCCTGGCTGGACGAGGCCCGCCGCACCGGCATCCCCGTGCCCGACTGGCTGGCCGCGCTGCCGCTGGCCGGCGCGCATGCCGCCGCCTGGTGGCAGGACAATCTGTCCGACCCCGACCACGCCGCCGCGCTGCTGCACGGCGTCACGCCATCGCACTACCTGTCCGCCGGCGGGCAGGTCGGTGCCGCGGTGCTGCATCGCGCCACGCTGTTCGGCTTCACGTTGCTGACCCTGTTTTTCCTGTTCCGCGACGGCGCGGTGCTGGCCGAGCGCCTGCTGGTGGCCAGCCATCGGGCGTTCGGGCCTGGCGGAGAGCGGATCGGACGGCAGGTGGTGGCCTCGATCCATGGGACAGTGGACGGGCTGGTGCTGGTGGGGCTGGGCGAGGGCTTCCTGCTGGGCCTCGCCTATGCCGCGACCGGCGTGCCGCACCCGGCGCTGCTGGGCGTGCTGACGGCGCTGGGCGGGATGATCCCGTTCGGCGCCCCGGTGGTGTTCGGGATCGCCGCGCTGCTGCTGCTGGTCAAGGGGTCCATGGCCGGGGCGATCGTCATCGTCGCGCTGGGCATGGCGGTGACCTTCATCGCCGACCATTTCATCCGCCCGGCGCTGATCGGCGGCGCCACCCGCCTGCCCTTCCTGTGGGTGCTGCTGGGTATCCTGGGCGGGCTGGAGGTCTGGGGCCTGCTGGGCCTGTTCCTCGGCCCCGCGATCATGGCCGCGCTGATCCTGCTGTGGCGCGAATGGACCGCTGGTCCTGGCGAAGACGGCTTGCCCGGAACCGCCGAGGGGCTAAACCTGGCGCCTGCCACCCCGACCGAGAGCGACCGTGCCTGATCCCTCCGCGACACGCCTGACCCATATGCCCGGCCTGCACGACGCCACCCCGCGCCAGCGCCATGTCATGGCACTGGCGGGCGAGATGGCGCGCATCCTGGCCGACCGCGTCGCCGGCGCGGACGCGGCCTCGCGCTTTCCGATCGAGAACTACGCCGCCCTGCACCGATCCGGCTATCTGCGCCTGGCGCTGCCGGTGGCGCATGGCGGCGCGGGGGCGGATGTGTTCGACATGGTGCTGGCGCAGGAGATCATCGGCCGCGCCGATGCCTCCACCGCGCTGGTCTGCGGCATGAACCTGAGCCTGATGGGCCGGGTGCTGGACAATGCCGCCTGGCCCGAGCCGGTCCTGGGCGATATCTGCCGCATCCTGGCGGCCGAGGGCGGCACCATCAACAACTGCGTCACCGAGGTGGATCTCGGCTCGATCTCCCGTGGCGGGCTGCCGAGCATGGTGGCCGAGAAGGTGGCGGGGGGATGGCGGCTGACGGGGCGGAAGATCTTCGTCACCGGCGCGCCGGTGCTGCGCTTCCTGGCCACCGCGACCGTGCTGCCGCCGACCGCGTCCGCCCCGACCGGAGAGCTGGTCACCGCGCTGGTGGAAGGCGGCTCGCCCGGGCTGCGGATCGAGGATGCGTGGAGCGGCAGCCTGGGCCTGCGCGGCTGCGGCAATGACGATGTCGTCTATGACAAGGTCTTCGTGCCGGACGCGCGCATCGTCGAGCGCCTGCCGATCGGCGACCATCGCCGCCCGCAAGGGGGCAGCGCGTGGTCGTTGCCGCTGGCCGCGATCTCGCTGGGCATCGGGCAGGCGGCGTGCGATGCGGCCGCGCATTATGCCAACAACCGCGCCCCCGCCGCGCTGGGCGCGCCGATCGCCGGGCAACCGCATATCCAGCAATGGATCGGGCAGATGGAGATGCAGTTGCGGGCGGCGCGGGCGCTGCTGCACGACACGGCGCGGGCCGCCGTCGCCGGCCACATCGCCGGCGCGGCCCTGGTCCCGGCGGTCGCGGCGGCCAAGTATGTCTGCACCAACGCCGCCTGCGCGGTGACCGAAACCGCGCTGCGGGTCGCCGGCGGTTTCAGCCTGACCCGGTCGCTGCCGCTGGAACGCCTTTTCCGCGACGCGCGGGGCGGGCTGTTCCAGCCGCCGCAGGACGACCTGGCGCTGATGCTGGTCGGGCGCACGACGCTGGACGCCGAGAAGGCGCGCCCGGCATGACCGGACCGCTGCACCGCTTCACCCTGCTGCGCCGCCTGGCCGGTGCCTGGATCAGCGACCGGCGGCAGTTCCGCTTCGCCGGGCTGGCGCGCACCTGCCCGATCTGCGGCTATCACGGCATGTTCGTCAGTGTCGGGCATCCGCCCCGCTGGGCCGCCCGCTGCCTGGGCTGCGGATCGCGGGAGCGGCATCGGCTGCTGCATCTGTGGATCACGCAGGATGGCGGCAACCGGCTGGACGGCAAGCGCATTCTGCATTTCGCCCCGGAAAAGGTGGTGATGCGGCAGATGCGCGGCAACGCCCTGTATGAGACCGCCGACCTGATGCAGCCGGGCGTGACCCACAAGGTGGACATCACCCGGGTGGCGCTGCCCGATGCGTCCTATGACGTGGTGATGGCGCATCACGTGCTGGAACACATCCCCGACGACCGGCAAGCGATGCGGGAGCTGTTCCGCCTGCTGAAGCCCGGCGGGGTGGCGCTGCTGTCGGTGCCGGTCAACGCGACTCGGCGGGACACCTACGAGAACCCCGCCATCACCGCGCCCGACGAACGCTGGGCGCATTTCAGCGCGCATGACCACCTGCGGTATTACGGCCTGGATTTCGAGGATCGGCTGGCCGAGGCCGGCTTCGTGGTGGAGCGGTTCCGCATGAACCCCGACGACGAGGTCCGCTATGCGCTGCTGCGCGACGAATGGGTCTATGTCGCGCGCAAGCCGGCCTGACTTGGCCCGGTCGATTCGGCCGGTTTTGTCCCTGGCGTCCGGACCACACCGCGCCATACTGGCACCCGCGCCAGCCCGAGGGTCCATGCCATGTACATCCCGCAGCACTTCAACGAATCCCGGATCGACGTGCTGCACGACGCCATCCGCCACACCGGTCTCGCGACCCTGGTCAGCCTGACGGCCGAGGGGCTGATCGCGTCGCATGTGCCACTGATGCTGGATCCCGACGCTGGGCCCAACGGCACGCTGATCGGGCACCTGGCGCGCGCCAACCCCCATGCCAGGCTCGCCGACCCCGCCGTGCAGACGATGGCTATCTTTCAGGGCCCGGACGGCTACATCACCCCGTCCTGGTACGCGGCGAAGCGGGAAAACGGGAAGGTGGTGCCGACCTGGAACTATGTGGCGATCCACGCCTATGGCACGCTGGAGGTGTTCGACGACCCCGACCGGCTGCTGGGCGTCGTCACCCGCCTGACCGAGCGGCATGAAAAGCCGCGCGCGGCGCCGTGGGCGGTGTCGGATGCGCCGGCCGACTTCGTGCAGGGCATGCTGAACGGCATCGTCGGGATCGCCCTGCCGATCCAGCGGCTGGAGGGCAAGGCCAAGCTGAGCCAGAACCGCCCCGCGGTCGACCAGGCCCGGGTCAGCGCGGCGCTGCGCACCGAGGGGTCTGACGCGCTGGCCGCCGCGATGGACCTGGCGAACGGGATCGATCGGGGCTGAGAGCCACGCCGGGTTGCGCGAAGCCGGGGCAGCCGGGCATAACCCCCTCCGTCACACAGGGCTCGTGTCCGACCTCCATGAACTCCATCTTCCGAGGCGACGTGAACACCGCCGCGGGCCGCACGCTCGCCTGGATCGACGCGCTGTTCATCGACCATGCCATCTTCCGCCTGGTCTGGGGCAACCTGTCCGCCGTGGAGCCCGGCACGCTGTACCGCTGCAACCATCCGACCCCGGCGCGGCTGGCGCGGATGACGCGGCGGTACGGGATCACGACGCTGATCAACCTGCGCGGCCAGGCCCGCAACGGGTCCGATGCGCTGTCGCGCGACGCCGCCGCGACGCTGGGGCTGGACTTCCACGACATGGCGCTGGAAAGCCGCGGCGCCCCGCAGCGCGAGCGCATCCTGCGCCTGCACGGCCTGTTTCAGTCGGCCCGCGGCCCGGCGCTGATCCACTGCAAGTCGGGCGCCGACCGCGCCGGGCTGGCCGCCGCGCTGTTCGTGCTGTTCCAGGGCGGCACCGCCGCGCAGGCGCTGCGCCAGCTGTCCTGGCGGTTCGGCCATATCAAACAGGCCAAGACCGGCATCCTGGACGCCTTCGTGCTGCGCTATCAGCGCGAGGGCGAAGGACGGAAACCCTTCCTGGACTGGGTGCGAGAGGATTATGACGAGGACGCGCTGCGGCGCGATTTCCACGCCAACGGCCTGGCCAGCTTCATCAACGACTGGGTCCTGGCGCACGAATGAGCGTGACCGCGGCGGACCCGCTGCATTGGGCGATGCCATGACCCTGGACGACGTGCTGCTTGCGCTTCCCATCACCGACTGGCACGGGCCGTTCGACCCGGCGCTGCAGGCCCAGGCGGCCGACGCGCTGGAATCCGGCCATGTGCTGGTGCTGCCGCGCCTGCCCTTCGTCGCCACCAACAGCGAGAACGACCTGCTCAGCCCGGCGATCCTGGGCGGCAAGCGCAAGAATATCAGCCTGGACCCCGGCGCACGCACGGTCAGCAACACCGCGCTCGATGCGGCCGGCGCGGAACGGGTGGCGGCGATGATGGACCGCTTCGCCGCCGGGGCCACGCGCCTGGTGTCGGACCTGCTGGCCGGCTATGCGCCACAGCTGGAACGCGCCCGCACCAGCTTCCGCCCGGCCGAGATCGAGGGGCGCGCCTACTCCCCCCGCCATGACGACCGGCTGCTGCATGTCGATGCCTTCCCGACCCGGCCGATGCACGGGCGGCGCATCCTGCGCCTGTTCAGCAATGTGGCACCCGACGGGGCGGTGCGCGAATGGCGGGTGGGCGAGAATTTCGAGGATTTCGCCCGCGCCTTCCTGCCCCGCGTCCGCCCCGCCCTGCCCGGGTCCGCCCTGGTGCAGAACCTGCTGGGCCTGACCAAGGGGCGCCGCGGTGCCTATGATCACATCATGCTGGGCCTGCATGATGCCGGAAAACTGGACACAGGCTATCAGACCAACGGCCCCAAGGTCGCCGCCACCTTCGCGGCGGGGAGTACGTGGATGTGCTTCACCGACCAGGTGCTGCACGCCGCCCTGTCGGGACATTGCGCGCTGGAGCAGACGTTCCACCTTCCCGTTGCGTCGATGACCTATCCGGAACGCTCGCCGTTGCGGATTCTCGAAAAACTCGCCGGCCGCCCGCTCGACTGACCGTTGGCTGGCATGGGTCTTGCCTACGGAACCTCACCGCAACTTCCGACGGTGTGGCGTGAGGGTTCTGCTTGCCGATGATGATGCCGAACGGGCCGGCGCCGTCGCCCATGTGCTGGCGGGCGATCCCGGACTGACCGTGTTGCGGCTGCGACAAGGGGAGCTTCTGGCCGACGCCGTCGCCGCCCTGTCACCCGATATCGTGCTGGTCGACATGGCGCGGCCCGACCGCGACGCGCTGGACGGCATCCGCGAGGTCAACCGCCAGGCGCCGCGCCCGATCGTGCTGTTCGTCGACCAGGACGACCCGAGCTTCATGGAGGAAGCCATCGGCGCCGGCGTGTCGTCCTATAACGTGCTCGGCCTGCCGCCGCCCGATGTGAAGCCGATCCTGCGGTCCGCCATGGCGATGTTCCGCCGCCACCAGGACATGCGCGAGGGGCTGGACCGCGCCGAGACCAGGCTGCGGGAGCGGGAGACGATCGACCGTGCCAAGGCGATCCTGATCAAGGAACGCCGGCTGGACGAACCCGATGCCTATCGCTGGCTGCGCCGGCAGTCCATGAGCCGCGGGCGGCGGATTTTCGAGATCGCGCAGGAGATCGTGCGCACCAGGGAAGGAGATGCCGCGTGAATACACCCATCCGGATCGGGGTATTGCGGCTGGTGGACAGCGCGCCCGTCATGGTCGCCGCCCAGCGCGGCCTGCTGGCGGAATGCGGGCTGGACGCGACGCTGTCGGTCGAGCCGTCCTGGGCCAATGTCGCCGACAAGCTGGCCTATGGCATGCTGGACGCCGCGGTGATGCTGCCGCCCCTGGCGCTGGCCGCCGCGATGGGGTTGCGCGGGCCGCAGTCGCGCCTGATCGTGCCGATGGGGCTGACGCAGGGCGGCAACGCCATCGTGCTGGGGGGCGCGGCGGCCGAGGCGATCACCGACGGCACCCCCGGCGCGCACCTGCTGAACTGGTTGCGCGCGCAACCATCGCCGCCGCGCTTTGCCGTGGTGCACCGCTTCTCCACCCACAACCTGCTGCTGCGCTACTGGCTGGCGCAGGCGGGCGCCGATCCCGATCGCGACATCGAGACGGTGGTCGTCCCGCCCGAGCAGGTGGTCGACGCGCTGGCCGAGCAGCGGCTGGCCGGGTTCTGCGCGGGCGCGCCATGGGGCGATGCGGCGCAGATCCGGGGCAAGGGGCGGGTGCTGATCGGCACCTCCTCGATCTGGCCGTTCCACCCCGAGAAATGCCTGGCCGTGCGCGGGGAATGGGCCGATGCGAACGCCGGCGGGCTGCGCGCGCTGATCCGCGCCCTGCTGCGTGCGCAGCTGTTGTGCGACCGCGCCGACCAGGCCGATGCCCTGGCCGACCTGCTGGCCGACCCCACCGGGCTGGCGCTGCCCCGCGATGCCACCCGCTCGGCGTTGACCGGCGGGGCCGGGGTGGAGCAGATCCGGTTCCAGGCCGGCGAGGTCTGGTTCCCGGCGCACGCCCATGCGATGTGGTTCCTGCGCCAGATGCGCCGCTGGGGCTGGATCGACGCCGATGCCGACCTGCAGGCCGCCGCGCACGCGGTCTACCGGTCGGACGCGCTGACCGAGATGGTCCTGGCCGAGGGCCTGTACCAGGCCGCCTGCGTGCGCCGGCTGGAGGGCAAGGCCATGCTGCCGCAACCCGACGACGCCGCCTTCGCGCCACGGGCGCCGGTGTCGGCATAGCGCCGCGCCGTGGCCGGCCGCGGTGTCGTGGCGGGGCCGCGCCCCTACCGGTCAGTGCCCGACCGGCCAGTGTCCGACCGGTCAGTGCCGGATATGCTCGGGCCGCACGCCCAGCCCCATCGCGCGCGCCGGAAACCGCCGCAGCGTCGGGAACCGGCTGAGCAGGCGCAGCAGCAAGGGCGGCTTCGGCGTCTCGGTCCCGCGCAGCACGCTGCCGATCACCTTGTTCTGGATCAGCACCTGCGCGCGCTGGGTCACCTTGGTCGGGAATTCCCGCCGCTTCTGGATCGCCTGCAGATCGGCCTGCGTCGCCTTTCCCGCGCGCAGCACCGGCACCAGGATGTTGGCGGCGGCCACCGCGTCCTGGATCGCCAGGTTCACCCCCACCCCGCCCACCGGCGACATCGCGTGCGCCGCGTCGCCGATGCACACCATCCCCGGGATATCCCAGCGCGGCAGCCGGTTCACCGCCACGTTCAGCAGCTTGACGTCATCCCAGCTGGCCAGCTCGTGCACCCGGTCGGCGAAATGCGGTGCCAGGCGCACCAGCTCGGCGCGGAACGCATCCAGCCCGGATGACCGCACCTGGTCCAGCGCGCCCTTGCCGATGATGTAGGCGCATTGCCAGTAGTCGCCGCGATTGATGTTGATGAACAGCCGTCCCGCGTCCAGCCGGCCCAGCGATGCCGCCGGGTCCGAGTCCCGGCGCGACAGCCGCATCCACAGCACGTCGATCGGCGCCCCCTGGTCCTGGACCTGCAACCCCGCCAGGTCGCGCAGCGTGGACCCGCGGCCGTCGGCGGCGATCACGAACTCGGCGCGGATCTCGTGCGGGCCGTCCGGCGTATCGGCGCGCACGCCCACCACGGTGGCGTTGTCACGCAGCAATGCCGCCGCGTCCGCCTGCATCATCAGGTGGAACGACGGATAGCGCGCG
The DNA here is from genome assembly GCA_964478525.1 of uncultured Bifidobacterium sp. Classification (GTDB taxonomy): domain Bacteria; phylum Pseudomonadota; class Alphaproteobacteria; order Acetobacterales; family Acetobacteraceae; genus Rhodopila. Next base: position 2,352 of record CAYZKM010000070.1, on the reverse strand, counting down.
CCTTCCTGCGCGATGAAGTCCAGGAAGTGCCATTGCGGCATCATCGCGATGAACTTGCAGTGCGTCGGCAGATAGCCGAAATCCGCGACCGGATAGATGGTATCGCCGATCTGTGCCCCGACCTCGCGCACCGGATTGTGCGGGCGGGCCAGGAAGGCATCGAGGATGCCGAGTTCGTACATCAGCTCCAGCGTCGAGGGGTGGACGGTGTCGCCGCGGAAATCGCGCAGGAAGTCGGCGTGCTTTTCCAGCACCACCACGTCGATGCCGGCGCGGGCGAGCATCAGCCCCATCATCTTGCCGGCGGGTCCGCCGCCGGTGACACAGACCCGCGTCGTTGTCACGCCCGTCGTTGGCGTGCCCATCGTTGTCACGCCCGTCGCTGTCACGCCTGTCGCTGTCATGCCGCCTGCCCACCCCGATCGTGGGCGGATACTAGACCGCTCGGCGCGGCGGGGCCAATGCAAACCACCCCGGAACGATCGATCCGGGATGCGCCGCACATCCGACCCCGTGTCAGGCGGGGCCGGGTGACAGATGCGGATACATCCGTCACCCGGTCCAGGGTGCGCCGCTCAGACCACCCCGAAATCGATCAGGTTGCGCACGGGGGCGCCGGACTTCAGCATCGCGAAGCCCTCGTTGATCTCCTCCAGCTTGATCTTGCCCGACACCAGCGTGTCCAGCTTCAGCCGCCCCTGCTTCCACAGTTCCAGCAGCCGCGGCATATCGACGCGGAAGCGGTTGCCGCCCATGCTGGTGCCCTGGATCTTGCGATCGCGCAGGAAGTCCGCGCCGTGCAGCTCGATCTTCGTGCCCAGCGGGATCATGCCGATGATCGTCGCGACCCCGCCCGGCGCCAGCATCGCGAAGCATTGTTCCGCGGTCGCCTTCAGCCCGATCGCCTCGAAGCTGTAGGGCACGCCGCGGCCTTCGGTCATGTCCTTGATCGCGGCGACCACGTCGATGTTCGACGCGTTGATGGTGTCGGTCGCCCCCATCTCGCGCGCCTTTTCCAGCTTCGAGGGGTTGGTGTCGATGGCGATGATCTTCGACGCGCCGGCCAGTGCCGCCCCGTTCACCGCCGACAGCCCGATGCCGCCGCAGCCCACCACCGCCACGGTCGAACCGGGCTCCACCTTGGCGGCGTTGAACACCGCGCCGACGCCGGTCATCACGCCGCAGCCGACCAGGGCGGCGATGTGCAGCGGGATGTCCTTGGCGATCTTCACCACCGCATGTTCGTGCACCAGCATGTTCTCGGCGAAGACGGACAGGTTGAACGCCTGGTGCAGGGTCTGGCCTTTCCACTTCATCCGCCGAGCGGCGCCGGGCAGCAGCTTGACCTCGGTGTTGTCGCAGAGGTTGGTGTGGCCGGTGGTGCAGTACGAGCATTCGCCGCAGAACACCGACAGGCAGGTGATGACGTGGTCGCCGGGCTTCACATAGGTGACGTCCTCGCCCACCGCCTCGACCACCGCCGCGCCTTCGTGGCCCAGGACGGCGGGGGCGGGGTACGGGTACAGCCCTTCCATGAAGTGCAGATCGGAATGGCACAGCCCGGCATAGGCCGTGCGCAGCAGGATTTCCCGGCGCTTCGGCTTCTCGATCTCCACAGTCTCGATCGTCAGGGGTTGGTGGGGTGCGTGAAAGACCGCGGCCTTCATGGTTTCCTCCTGTCTGGCGAACGCGACTCTACGCAGCCCGCCCCCGGCTGTCCAACCGCCGGGCGGGCTTCGCACCACCAAGGCGTTCCATTCGCGGCAAAAACACTCTACTGGGCAGCGCTCGCACCATGCAGGTTCCGCCCATGACCACCATTCGCGCCTTGCAGCTTCTCGCCGACCGCGAGATCGCGCTGACCCGCCCCGCCGCCCCACCGCCGCCTGGCGCGGGGGAGATCCAGCTTCGCGTCCGCGCCGTCGGGCTGAACCATATCGATGTCTGGGGCTTCCGCGGCATGGCCTTCGCCAAGCGGCGCTACCCGCTGACGGTCGGTGCCGAGGCGGCGGGCGAGGTGATCGCGGTCGGCGCCGGTGTCACCGCGCTGCAACCGGGGGACCGGGTGGTGCCATTCTCGGCCCTGACCTGCGGGACGTGCCGCCAATGCCTGCGCGGGCGCGACAATCTGTGCGAGAACGTGGCCGGCGTGCGCGGCTTCCATGTGGACGGGTTCGCCGAGGAAATCACCAACCACCCCGCGCGCCTGGCCGTGAAGATCCCCGACGGCGTGGCCCTGCGCGATGCCGCCTGCGTCGCCGTCGCCTATGGCACGGTCGAGCACATGCTGTTCGACAACGCGCAGCTGGAACCCGGCGAGTGGGTGCTGGTGCATGCCGGCGGGTCGGGCAT
>CAYZKM010000069.1:0-13919 GCA_964478525.1 uncultured Bifidobacterium sp. | reverse complement strand
GATACAGCGCTCCGCTTTGCAGATAGGTCAGCGCGATGCGCGGCGGCCCGCCGATCCGCAGCATCGTGAACGCCGCCGGCAGCACCACGCCCGCCGTCGCCAGCACCGCCAGCGGCAGCGGCAGGGACCGCCACCGCACCCGCTCCTCCTGCCCGTCCCGGCGCGCCAGCCGAACGGTCAGCCGCCGCGCCATCCACAGCACCGCCCAGGTGATCAGCCCGCCCAGCACCAGGCCGAACCATTGCCAGGTCATCGTCCCCAGCAGGCGAACCCGCGCCCAGTCGGGCAGGCCCAGCATCCAGCGGGGCGGGATCAGGAATTGCAGGCCGATCGGCGAGCCCAGGAACGCATCGTAGATCGTATCGGTCTTGCCCTGGCTGACCGCGCGATAGACCTCGTTCAGATCACGCGCCGGACCGGGCCGGTACGGTAGGTCCCGGACCCTGGCATAGAACTCCCCCAGCCGTTCGACCGTCGCCGGCGAGACCAGGAACTGCCCACGCTGTGGCCCGTCCTCGACCAGGACGAAGTCGATCTCGGTATCCGGCACCCGCCAGCGCTTGATGCCGCCGCGCGCCACCGCCTCGGCATCGGGGATATCCGCGGGCGCGGGCAGGGCGATCCGCTCCAGCACCTCTTTCAGCTGCAGCGCGCGCTCGGGTGCGATGATCTCGCGCAGCACCGGTGAAATCTCGGACACGTCCAGATAGTGCACGGCCCGGACCGAGCGGCTCATGATCTGGCGCTGCCGGCGGCGTTCATCCGATGTCAGGAACGGCCGCGTCGAGCCCGCATAGTCCCGGAACAGTTCGGCCATGCTGGCGAACAAGGCGTCGGTCGTGGCGTTGAAGCCTGCCAGCGCGGCGCGCGGGCTGGACCGGTCGGGCGGGCGCAGGCGGTCGGCATCCTGCGCCCACGCCCCCGTCGCCCACGCCCCGGCCATGCAGGCCAGGCACAGCACCACAAGCCCCAACACCACAAACCCGGGCACCACAAGCCCGGGCAGGCCACGACCCTGGCGACGGCGGGCGGGACCCGTGCCCGGCACCGCAGGGTCAGTGCAGCTTCCAGTCCTTCTCGAACCGGGCGTGGCATTCCCGCCCGCCGGGCATCTTCGGCCAGCCGGCCAGCTGGCGGACGGTGGCCATCAGCAGCCGCCCGCGCAGATGCGTCGTGTTGTTCTCGTATTCCTCGAAGGTGGAGTGGCTGATCTTCTGGTTGTGCGGATCGTCCTGGAACTTGCACGCGGTCACCGCGGTGGCCGCCATGAAGGCCCGGGCATCCCCGCCCGCCCGCAGATAGGCCCCGGCCGAGGCGGTGGCGCGCGCGAAGTCGAAGGACAGGATGATGTCGTCCTGCGCGGCCAGGATGTCGCCCGCCGAGCGCCCTGCCGCGTCGAAGCTGGAGGCTTCGGATTCGAGCACGGATTCGAACAATCCGTTGGTGCGCGCGGCATCGTTCACGAAGTTCGCCATCAGGTAGACGATGCGCGCCTTGTACGGGCTGTCCGAGGTCCGCAGCCACATGTTCGCGGTGTTGCAATAGTCGAAGGCGTGCTGCCCGTCGGTGAAGCGGCGCGGTTCGGTGGTGCGCAGGATGATCTCGGCCGCCGCGATGGCGATCGTGTCGCCCAGGCTGCGCAGCGACGTGCCCCCCTTCAGCAGCGCCGTCATCCGGTTCCACACCGCATCGCCATCGGCGGTCATCAGGAAGCCGATCAGCGCCTCGACCTCGGCCGGCGACAGCGCGGTCTGGTTGGTCTTTTCCAGGTCCTTACCGGCGTTGGGAAACTCCTCGGTCGTCAGCACGCAGGCCGCGTCATACGCCGAGAAATACAGCGGCCCCACCGCCATGTCGGGCACGCCAGTATAGAACACGCCATGCGCGCGATCCCAGCCGATATAGTCGGCAAGATCGACGATCGCCCGCGCCCGCAGCGCCTTGTGCCCGGTGTTGCGCGCCTTCCGCCCGGCGATGGTTTCCTGCACATCGATCAGGCCAATGAACATCAGCGTGTCGCGCAGCTTCGCCCGGTTCGCCGGATCGGACGCCAGGCCCAGGAACAGCCCGTAGGACCGGCGGACATCCCCGCTCATGGTCGCGATCATATAGGAGTGCAGCCGTTCTTCGACCGAACCGTTTTCGATGATCGGCTGCTGGTCCTCGTTCCACACCACCGGCCGCTTGTCCTCAAGCGGTACGTGCATGTTCTTCATCGTGGCATAGCGGCCGGGATATTTGCCCAGCAGCTGGTTCCAGATATCCAGCCCGGCCGGGATGTACCACACGCTCTGCAGCATCGCGAGCATCTGGTAGTCCTTCGGCAGGTACGGCATCAGATGCGCCGAGGTGCGCAGGCCCAGGATCGTGTGATCGTTGTTGATCAGCGTGATCTGCCCGTCGCGCAGGTTGATGTGGTTCGGCACTTGCACGAACGGTGCCTCGGCCGCGGTGACCACGGCCAGCGCATCGGCGACGGACCGGCCTTCCTTGCGCACCAGGTTGAAGAAGATGTCGGCCGTGCGCGCCTGGTCATGCGCCAGGATGGCATCGGTGAACTGGTCGACCGCCTTGTCCTTCAGGATCGAGTCGCGGCTCAGCAGCATATGTCTACTCCCCTCGCTTCGCCCTTCGGGCATCGTTGCGGTAGCATTCCGGTATCATTGTCTGGGGAAAGCCTAGCGCCGCTTCAGGCCTGAAGGAAACCCTGGCATCCCCCCTGGCATCCCACCGGGCCCCTCACCGGCGCAGTCAGCTGCCGAAGGTGTCGCGCCATTGTTCGATCACCTCGGGGATGCCCTTGCGGATTTCCGCAGTCGTCAACGGGATCACTTTCTGTGTCGACAGGGCCGGCACGCCCTCGCGCGGGGGAACGCTGGCCCGCAGCGGCTCGGTGCCGTCGACCGCCAGCAGCTTCGAGTATTCGTCGCCCATCAGCCAGTTCATGAACAGTCTGGCCGCGTTCGGGTGCGGCGCGCCGGCGGGAATGGCGGATGGGGTGACGCACAGCACCAGCCCGTCTTCCGGATGCGCCACCGCGACCGGGTTCTGCCGGTCGATGGCGGGATAGGCGGTGTTGGCCGAGGCCGGGCCGATCAGCGCCTCGCCGGCGGTCATCAGCGTGACCGGATCGATCGCGGAACGGCCGATGCGCGGATTGTTCTTTGCCAGCTTCTCGAAGAACGACCAGCCATAGACCTTCTTCAGCGACAGCGCCCACACGCCGGTGCAGCCGCTGAACGCCGGGTGGCCGGTGGCGACCCTGCCCTTGAATTTCGGGTCCAGCAGATCGCTCCAGCGGCGCGGGATGTCGGCGCCCTTCACCTTGTCCGTGTTGTACAGGATGAAATACCGGCTGGCATTGGTGACGTACCAGTAGCCGGGATCCGACAGGGCGCGGAAATCCGGCAGCAGCGTATCGGCGCGATCGGGCGTGTAGGGCATCAGCTCGTTGCGTTCACGCAACACGGGCATGTGGGAAATGTCGGTCGTGCTGAACATGTCGCATTGCGGGGTCTTGTTCTTGATGTCCAGCAGCAACCGCTGATAGGCGACCTGCCCGGTGGTGCGGATCACCGCCACCTTGATCCCCGGATGCACCGCCGTGAACGCCTTCCCCAGCCGCTCGGCCTTCTCGGCGTCGACCTGCCCGGTATACCAGGTCAGCGTGCCTTCCTTGCGCGCGGCGTCCTCCAGCGCGGCGGTGTCGGCCACCGCCTCGGGCGGCAGCGCGACCGAAAGCACGCCGAGGCTTCCCAGGCTGATCATCGTCTGCCTGCGCGTGATAGGGCCGACCATTGTTTCCTCCGCCGTCAATTCTGCCCTGACAGTAGGGGTGAAACCGCGCCGGGCCAAATGGGCTGGTCGGACGGTTCACACGCTGCCACGGGTCCGCTCAGCGTGACCATGCTCTGGATGTCTGGTCGCATGATTCAACACGCTGCCACGGGTCCGCTCAGCGTGATCATGCTCCTAGTTCCCGAACGTGTCGCGCCACTGCTCCACCGCCTCGGGCAGGCCCTTGGCGATTTCGGCGGCGGTCATCGTCATCGTCTTCAGCTCCGACATCCGCCGCCCGCCGGGGATCGGCGGGGCATCGGCGCGCACCGGTTCCAGGAACCATTCGGCGCAGGCATCCCCGTAGTCGCGGCTGAGCAGCCATTCCAGCAGCAGCCGACCGGCGTTGGGATGCGGGGCGGCGGATAGTACGGCCGAGGGGCCGACGCAGACCAGCGTGCCTTCCTCGGGATACATGATCCCGATCGGGTTGCCCTTGCGGATGGTCTGCAGCGCGGTGCTGGCCGGCCCGGTGCCGACGACGCATTCCCCGGCGTTGACCAGCGTGATCGGATCGTTGCCGGACCGGCCGATGCGCGGCTTGTTGGCAGCCAGCTTCTCGAAATACGTCCAGCCATACAGCTTGCGCATCGCCAGCACCCATTGGCCGAAATACCCGCTGAACGCCGGATGCCCGGTGCCGACCTTGCCGCGGAATCGCGGGGCCAGCAGGTCGGTCCATTTCGTCGGCACATCGGCGCCGGTGACCTTGTCCTTCTGGTAGACGCCGATCTGCAGCGAGCCCGTCGTCGGATAGAAATACCCGGGCTCGCCCAGGCCCTGATAGGCGGGGGCGAGTTCGCCCGCGCTGACAGGCTCGTACCGCGCCAGCGCCTTGCGGGCCAGCAGCACCGGGTAATGCGCGATGTCGGTCGAGCTGAACACATCGCATTGCGGCGTGTTGTTCTTCAGTTCCTGCTGCAACCGTTCATAGGCGACCTGCCCGGTGGTGCGGATCACCGACACCGCGATCCCCGGATAGCGCTGGGTGAACCGCTTGCCCATCGCCTCGGCGGCCTCGCCGCTCATTTGCGCGACATACCAGGTGACCGCGCCTTCCTTGCGCGCGGCGGCTTCCAGTGTTGCCAGCTCGGCGCGCGCATGCGCCGGCGCCAGCAGGCCGGCCGCGCCGAGGGAGAGTGCCAGTTGGCGGCGGGTCAGGGACATGGCTGCGTCAGCCTCCGGAACGTGTCAGGCCCTTGTTCAACCATTTCCGGCAGGCCCTTGGCCAGTTCGCCGCCGGGTCATGTCGGTAATTTCACCTGTGACGAGGGCACAGGCCTGCCAGCCGCGGGGCGGGACACGATGGTCCGGGGTCGCGGCGGTCGGCGCCGGATCAGGCCGGGCGCGCGGCCCTGCCCCAGCCGCGCAGCACGGCGGCCAGGACGATGGCAGCGGGCAGGATCGCCGCCAGGTGGAAGGTGCCCTGGAAGCCGGTCAGGAACGCCGCCGCCTCGGTCACGCCATCGGCGCGGGCCGCGGCCCGCAGCGTCTGGAACAGCAGCATCAGCGTGGTCGCCCCGGTCACCACGCCGACGGTGCGGGTCATCATCACCAGGCTGCCGGCGACACCGCGATCGTCGCGCGGGATGGTCGCGGTGGCGATGTCGAAATAGGCGACCTGGAACAGCCCCAGCCCGGTGCCCTGCACGAACATCGACAGCCACAGCAGCGGAATGTCCGGTGTCTGGCCGGACATGCCGATCGCCACCTGCGCGATCGCCATCGCCGCCGCGCCCACCAGGGCCAGCCGCCGCGGCGACAGCGTCGTGGCCAGCCGCCCCGCGACCGGCGCCGACAGCATGATGCCCAGCGGCGAGGCCGCCAGCACCAGCCCGCCGGCCGGCACCGACAGCCCGCCCAGCCGATCGAGGTAGAATGGCACCAGCAGCATGATCGAGAACCCGGCGACGTTCAGCAGCACATGCGCCACGTTCACCAGGGCGAAGTCGGGATCCCGGAAATAGCGCAGGTTCATCAGCGGCTGCGGCGCGCTGGCCTGGCGGCGGATGAACGCCACGGTCGATGCCACGAACACCGTCGCGCCGGCGGCGAACCAGATGGCCGTGCGCTCGATCTGCTGCAGCTGGTTCAGTGCCATAAGCATCGCGCTGATCGACACGACCAGCAGCACCGCCCCCGGCGCATCGAACCGCGCCGATCCGTGCGGGCGTCCGCCCGGCAGCAGCCAGGTCAGCGCGAAGGCCGCCGCCGCGATCGGTGCGCGGAACCAGAACACCGCCTGCCAGCCGAACAGTTGCACCAGTTGCCCGGCCAGCACCGGGCCCAGCGCGCCGCCGATGCCGAAAGCCATGGTGTACAGCCCCAGAACCCGGGTCCGTTCCGATTCCGGATACAGGCTGGTTGCCAGGGCGGGACCGCAGCTCAAGGACAGGGCCGCGCCGATGCCCTGCATGACGCGGGCGGCCAGCAGCCAGGGATAGGACGGGGCGGCGGCGCACATCAGGAAGGCGACCGTGCTCCAGGCGCTGCCGATCAGGAAGATCCGGCGATAGCCCAGCATGTCGCCGATCCGGCCGAACACCAGCGTCAGGGCGGCATAGGTCAGGGTATAGGCGATCACCACCCATTGGATCGCGGGAATGGGCAGGCCGAAGGCGCGGATGATATGGGGGAACGCGACGTTGACGGAGGAGTCGAACGGCACGACCAGCGTGCCAAGCCCGACGATGACGACGCCCCAGATCGGGTGGATTTTCAAAAAACCACCGAGGCGCGCTGACCGCGCCTCGCCACGGTTCGCAAGACGCCGCCGGTCAGACGGCCTTCTTCAGCGTCGGGGACGCCTTGAAGCGCACGGTCTTGCCTGCCTTCACCTTGATGGCCTCACCCGTGCGCGGATTGAGCCCCTTGCGCGCCTTCGTCTTCTTCACCGTAAACGTCCCGAAGCTGGGCAGCGTGAACTTGCCCGATTTCTTGAGCTCCTTGACGATCGCATCCATCAGGTCGCCGGCCGCGCGATTGGCGGCGGCACCGGTCAGCGAGGCGGATTCCTGGATCACCGATGAGATGAACGCTTTGGACATGTTGGCTCCTTGTGGTTTTCGCGGCTTGACCCTACGACGCCACCAAGAGCCCACGTCACACCGTCAGGAATACGGTCTGAACACGGCGGCTGCCGATTCGCGGCGTCAGCGCAGCAAACTTACTGACATTCCCCGGATTCAGCCAGCCCTTCTACGATTTTTTCAGGGGGTGTCGCGGATGTACCCTTTCATTGCGGAAAGGGTCGAATTCGTGATCCCGACTTGAAGTCACGGCACCCCGACCGTCACAGCACGCCGAACCGGGCGAACACGGCACGCAGCGTGTGCCCGGCTTCGAGTTCGGCCCGCGTGCTGTCCTCGGCGGCGATCTTGTCGAGAGCGGCACGAAAGGTCTCCTCGGCGCGCAGGCCCGGGATCACCACCACGCCGTCGACATCGCCCAGGATCCAGTCGCCGGGGCTGACGCGCACGCCGCCGATCTCGACCGGGCTGTCCATCTCGACCATCTCGGCACGGTTCTTCGTGTCCAGCGGACCGATGCCGCCATGGAAGACCGGGAAACCCATCGCACGGATGCGGGCGACGTCGCGCACCAGGCCATCGGTGACGCAGCCGGCCGATCTGCGGGCATGGGCGGCGGTGGACAGCAGTTCTCCCCAGGGCGCGATCCAGTCGGTGGGACCGCCGCAGGCCAGCACCGCCACCTCGCCGGGCTGCAGGCTGTCGATCAGGTCCATCTCCAGCTCGTACGGGTTGTCCGACGTGGACGGCCCCGTCAGCGGCACATACCGCCCGGTGCGGGCACGCCCGAACAGCACCAGGCTGTCATCCAGCGGGCGGACGAAGGGCTTCAGCGCCTGGTGCATCAGGCCCAGGCTGTCCAGCACATCGGACACGACCGGGGTATACAGCAGGCGGCGCAGATCGTCGGCAGACGGCAGGGGATCGGGCATCGTGGCCTCCGGACATGGGGTTTGGCCAAGGGGTTCGGCCAAGGGGTTTGACCAGCGAACGGCGGACGTCATTTTGCCGGCATCATGCAGATCAGGACTTGACCCGGCCACCCCTGATGCGCAAATTCCCGCCCTTCACGCCCCGGCCATGATCCTGGTCCGGTGCGCCGCATCCCTGAGGACACCTGGCATGGCCAAAAGCAACACCGTTCAGATCAAGCTCGTGTCGAGTGCCGATACCGGCTTCTTCTACGTGACGAAGAAGAACGCGCGCACCACGACGACGAAGCTGGAACTGAAGAAATACGATCCCGTCGCGCGCAAGCACGTCGTGTTCAAGGAAGCGAAGATCAAGTAACCGGGGCGACCGACCCGACCTCGACCCGGTTGCGGCCGCGCCGCTTGGCCTCATACAAGGCCTGGTCCGCCGCCTGCAGCAGGGTCTCCACGGTTGCTGGCCCGCCATTGGTGCAGGCCAGCCCGACGCTGATCGTCACCGGCACCCGCTCGGTCCCCACCGGCATGAACATCAGCGCCTCGGCCGCCGCGCGCAGCCGTTCCCCGGCCGCCAGCGCATCGTCCAGCCCGCTGCCGGGCATCACGACGACGAATTCCTCCCCGCCATAGCGCGCGACCGAGTCGAACATGCGGGTGTTGTCGCGCAGCGTCTGCGCGATCAGGCGCAGGGCCTCGTCGCCATTGGCATGGCCGAACCGGTCGTTCACCGACTTGAAATGATCGATATCGATCATCACCACGGCAAGCTCGCGCCCGCCCGGGCGGTCCCCGTCGCGGTTGCGGGCGCCTTCGCCCAGCAGCCCCGCCAGGTGGCGGCGCAGATAGCGCTGGTTGTACAGACCCGTCAGCGGGTCGGTCATCGCCATTTCCAGCGCGTTGCCCAGGTCGGTGCGCAGCCGGTCCTGGTAGAATTTGCGCCTGATCTGGTTGCGCGCCCGGGCCCGCAATTCGTTCTCGTCCACCGGCAGGGTCAGCCAGTCATTGGCGCCAAGCTCGAACCCGCGCAGCACGCGGTCATGGTCCTGTGATTCCGCGATCAGCAGCAGCGGCGTGTCGCGGGTGATGTCGGACGCGCGCAGCATCGCCACCAGCTTCAGCGGGTCTTCCTCGGCCAGGGCCATGCTGGCGACGATCAGGTCATAGGCCCCGCCGGTGCTTTGAGCGATGGCCTCCTGCTCGGTCCGCGCGCGGTCCGACACCACCCCGTCGCGGGCCAGCGCATCCTCGATCGTGCGGGCGCCCAGGTCCCAGTCATCGACCACCAGCACGCGCGCCCCGGCAACCGAGGGGATGGTGACGCGATCGGTACTCAGGCCCAGGGCGCGGGCGGTTTCCCCGCGCGCGCGCCATTCGTCCAGCAGCCGCTTCAGCCGCACCAGGCTGCGCACCCGCGCCATCAGCGTGTCGTATTCCACCGGCTTGGTCAGGAAGTCGTCGGCCCCGGCTTCCAGTCCGCGCAGCCGTTCCCCGGCCTCGCCGAGCGCGGTGACCATGACCACGGGAATATGGAGCGTCGATGGGTCGTCCTTCAGGCGCCGGCAGCATTCGTACCCGTCCATCCCCGGCATCATGACGTCCAGCAGGATCAGGTCGGGCTGCCAGGACGCAGCCATGCGCAGCGCCTCGAACCCGTCGCGGGCGCTGGAGACCTGATAGTACTCCGCCGACAGCTTGGCTTCGAGAAGCCGCGTGTTGGCCGGTACATCGTCGACGATCAGGATGCGGGCTGTCATGCCAGACCAGTTCTTGTCCCAACGGGAAGCCCTACCATAGCCGACGCCCGGTTGGTGTGAAAGCACGAGATGCACCGCGTCCGGTCGCGATTGCGCCCGGTTATCCGTCATTTGGCGGGTTTTCCGCGGTTTGGCGCGCTGGCCGGCCATCCCGCTCTTGACCCGGCGCGCGATGGCTTGGCACGCATGGCGGATGCGCCGTTTCGTCCGCACGCCGATTGCACGCCTTCTTGTCGCGGCTGGCCTTTGCCAGGGCCCGCCCGCCATGGCCTGGGCGCAGACGGCCGCGCCGCAGCCCGGCACGCTGCAGGTGCCCGCCACCCCCCGCGCCGAGGCGCAGATGACCCCGCCCGCCGCCGCGCCGCGCCAGCCGGTGCAGGGCGCGGGTGGCGGCGCCAAGGCGGCGAAACCGCCCCCGCCCGCCACGGCCCCCGCCCCTGGCCACACCCCCCCTGGCCACACCCCCCCTGGCCACACCGCCACCCTGCCAATCCCGCCGATCCCGCCCGCCACCGCCCCGGCCGCGCCGGCCGACCATCCCGCCACGCCCGAGGAAACCGGGCACAGCCCGGCCAAGGCCGAGAAGCCCGATGCCGGTGCCAAGCTGCCGCGCTTCGTGTCGCTGCGCTCGGACGAGGTGAACCTGCGCGCCGGGCCGGGCACACGCTATCCGATCCAATGGGTCTACAAGCGGCGCGACCTGCCGGTGGAGATCGAGCGCGAGTTCGAGGTCTGGCGCCTGGTGCGCGACTCCGAGGGCGTGCGCGGCTGGGTGCACCAGGCCACGCTGACCGGGCGGCGCACCTTCGTGGTCAGGGGCGCGGACGCGACGCTGCGGGCGGATGCGAAGGACACCGCCGCCGCGGTTGCGGTGCTGCGCGCCGGGGTGATCGGGCGGCTGCGCCTCTGCGAGGCGGGCTCGACCTGGTGCGAGGTCCGCGTCGGCACCTATCGCGGCTATCTGAAGCGCGACCAGATCTGGGGCCTGCAGCCGAACGAGGCGATCAAGCAGTAGCCGCCGCCGCTTCCCCTTGGAGCCGCACCCTGGCCAACCGGGCCGACCTGCGGATAAATGCGGAATCGGGAGGCGCCATGACAATCACAATCACCAGGCGAACCACGACGGCCGGCCTCGTCGCGCTGGGCGGGGCAGCGTTGGGCGGAACCATGCTGTCGCCGCGGCGCGCGCGCGCCGATACCGCGGCGCTGGAAGACGCGGCGCGCAAGGAAGGCGGGCTGACCTGGTATGTCGCGCAGGTCGATTCCGAAACGGCCGAGAGGATGGGGCGCGCCTTCACCGCGCGCCATCCCGGGGTGAAGGTGTCGGTGATCCGCACCACCGGACAGGTCGCCTACGAACGGCTGCTGCAGGACCTGAAGAACAACGCCCCGCAATGCGACGTGTTCAGCGCCACCGATATCGGCCACATGCCCCTGCTGCGCAAGCGCGACGCGCTGGCCCGCTACGTGCCCGAGAACGCCGCCGCCATCGCCCCCGCCTTCCAGGGCCTGGGCGAGGATGGCTACTACTATCCCACCACCTCGACCCTGATGCTGATGATCGTCAACACCGCGAAGGTGAAGCCCGAGGAGGCGCCGCGGAACTGGACCGACCTGCTGGACCCGAAATGGCAGGGGCGCGCCGCGTTCGGCCATCCCGGCTTCAGCGGCTATGTCGGGGTGTGGACCGTGCAGATGCGCAAGATGTACGGCTGGTCCTATTTCGAGAAGCTGGCCGCCAACAAGCCGCGCATCGGCCGGTCCGGCAACGATCCGATCAGCCTGCTGAACGCCGGGGAATGCGTGGTCGGGCTGGGACCGCTGTCGACCACGCTGATGACCGCCGACAGGGACAACCCGCTGGGCATCATCTACCCCACCGACGGGTCGGTGCTGTGCGTCGGCCCATCCGCCGTGATGGCCTCGGCCCCGCATCCGAATGCCGCTCGGCTGTTCGCCAACTGGCTGCTGAGCCGGGAATTCGCCGAGATCTGCGCCGATGCGCGGATCGACGCCGCCCGCGCCGATGTCCCGCCCCGGGCCGGCGCCAGGCCGCTATCCGAGGTCAGGCTGCTGCGCCTGACCACCGACGAACTGCTGAAGGCCGTGCCGGAGGTGATCGAGCAATGGCGCGAGACGTTCAGTTGACCCGTCGCGCAGCCCCGGTCGCGTCATGAGCCAGACCGCCACCCCGCCCGCCAGCCTGCGCGCCCGGTCGTTCGACCCGCTGCTGCTGCTGTGGATCCTGCTGGCCGCGGTGCTGGTCTTCCTGGTGGTGAACCCGCTGTTCCGCCTGGTGCAGACCAGCCTGGAGGAAGCCGATACCGGCGCGTTCACCCTGCTGAACTACGTCGCCGCCTTCTCCCGCCCGCGCTACATCACCGCGCTGCTGAACTCGTTGCGCCTCGGCGCGATGGTGACCGCGCTGTGCCTGCTGTTCGCGGTGCCGATGGCCTGGGCGATCGCGCGCACCGACATGCCGGGCAAGGGGTTCATCCGCCTGCTGGTCCTGGGCGCCTTCATCACGCCCCCCTATCTGGGCGCGATCGGATGGATCCTGCTGTCGGGGCCCAATTCCGGCTGGCTGAACCGCGTCTGGATGGCCGCCACCGGCCTGCCGGAAGGGATCTTCGACGTCTATACCTTCAACGGCCTGGCCTTCGTGATCGCGATCTATTCGTTCCCCTATATCTTCATCTTCACCTCGGCCGCGCTGGAGCTGGTGTCGTCCGAGATGGAGGACGCCGCCAACATCCTGGGTGCCGGGACCATCCGCACCACCTTCATGATCACCCTGCCGATGGTGCTGCCGGCGATCCTGGCCGGCGCGATCGTGACATTCCTGGAAGCGATCGCCCTGTTCGGCACCCCGGCGCTGATCGCCATCCCGGCGCGGTTCAACGTGGTGACGACGCAGCTGCTGCAATTCTTCAGCCAGCCGATCCGCGCCGAGGTGGCCGCCGCCTACGCCGTGCCGCTGCTGCTGATCACGGTGGTGCTGTTCGGGCTGCAACGCCAGCTGACCCGCCGGCGTGGCTTCGTCGCGCTGACCGGCAAGGGCGGCGACCGCCGCCCCACCGCGCTGGGCCCCTGGCGATGGGTGATGTTCGCCTGGTGCATGGCGGTGATGTCGCTGGCCGTGGTCCTGCCCTATATCGTGCTGGCGCAGGCCGCCCTGTCCAAGGCCTGGGGCCGCGGCATGAGCTGGGACAATTTCACGCTCCGGAACTTCGAATACCTGCTGTTCCAGCACGAAACCGCCGCCCAGTCGGTGGTCAACAGCTTCACCTATGCCGCCGCCGCGGCCTGCATCGCCATCGTGCTGGGCCTGGCCATCGCCTATATCGTCAGCCGCCGCCTGCTGCCCTATGCCGGCGTGCTCAGCTTCCTCGCCATGGCCCCCTTCGTGGTGCCGGGCATCGTGCTGGCGATCGCCTTCTATGCCGCCTATGCCCCGCCGCCCTTCGCGCTGTACGGCACCGCGACCATCCTGATCCTGGCCTTCGCCACCCGCTTCCTGCCGATCGGCTATGCCAACGCCGATGCCGCCATCCGCAGCATCAACCCGGAAATGGAGGAAGCGGTCCGCATCCTGGGCGGCGGGCGGCTGCTGGCGATCCGGCGCGTGATGGCACCGCTGATGAAGCGCAGCCTGATCGGCGCCTGGCTGCTGGTGTTCATCCCGGCCACCCGCGAACTGTCCTCGGCCATGTTCCTGTACGGCCCCAGGACCCGCACCATGTCGGTGATGCTGATGGACATGAGCGAGGAAGGCAATTTCGAGCATCTGGCGGCACTGGGCTTCCTGCTGCTGCTGGCAACCCTGGTCATCGTCGGCCTGGCCTCGGCCCTGCTGGGACGTGACTTCATGCTGAGGCGCGAACGGCAATGAGCAAACTGTCCCTGATCGGGCTGGGCAAGAATTTCGGCGCCACCGCCGCCGTGGCCGACGTCCACCTCACGCTCCAGCACGGCGAGTTCGTCTCCCTGCTCGGCCCCTCGGGCTGCGGCAAGACCACGACGCTGCGCATGATCGCCGGGTTCATGAAGCCGACCGCCGGGTCGATCGAGATGAACGGGATGGCGATGTCCACGCCCGCCCATGTCGTCGCCCCGGAAAAGCGCGGCATGTCGATGATCTTCCAAAGCTATGCGATCTGGCCGAACATGACCGTGGGCCAGAACGTCGCCTTCGGGCTGAAGCTGCGCAAGCTGGGATCGGCCGAGATCGCCACCCGCGTCGACCGCATCCTGGACGTGGTGCGCATGAAGCACCTGAAGGACCGCTACCCGGCGGAACTGTCGGGCGGGCAGCAGCAGCGGGTGGCGCTGGCGCGCGCGATCGTGATCGAGCCCGAGGTGCTGCTGCT
>CAYZKM010000068.1:0-13944 GCA_964478525.1 uncultured Bifidobacterium sp. | reverse complement strand
CACGCGCCAGGGCCACCGCCTCGGGCTTCTTCAGGTCCAGCACGATCGCCCGCTTGGCCTGGCCCAGCACCATGTGCAGTTCCGAAGCGCGTCCGGGATCGCCGCGGCCCGGCGCCTCCACCTTGATCACATCGGCGCCCATTGCGGCGAGATACCGCGTGGTCGTCGGCCCGGCGATCACCCAGCTGAAATCCAGCACCCGCACGCCGGCCAGCGGCATCGCCCGGGTCCGCGCCACCAGTGCCGCGCCGGTCGGGGCCAGGGCCAGGCCGAACGGTGGCCCCGGCGCCTTCACTGCCCGCCCGGCGACCATCCGGTCCCGGTAATAGCCGCGATGCGCCAGCTGCGCCGACGCCAGATGCTCCATCGGTTCACGCAGCGGGAAGCTCGGCACATGAGCGTCCTGCGCCAGGTCGGCGATCGCCTGCTTGTCGAACTGCCGGCTCCAGTCCGCCATCAGCGCGTGCAGCGCGTCCCAGTTCGCGGTGCGGTCGGCCTTGGTGCGGAAGCGCGGCTCCTCGCCCCACGCCGGGGAGCCCATCGCCTTCAGCCAGGATGCCCATTGCCGATCCTCCCGCGGGGAGATCGCGGCATACCCGTCCGAGGCCGGCAGGATGCAGACGGTCGCGCCATTGCCGTCGGTCAGCCGCTTGCGCTGCCAGGCCTTGCCGGTCTGCCCCGCCCGCGTCAGCTCGGTCATCGCCAGCGTCGCCAGCGACTCCTGCAAGGACACATCGACCACGGCGCCAGGCGTTCCCGCCTGCACCGCGTGCATCCCCGCGCACGCGGCGGCCAGCCCGCCCAGGAAGGCGGACTGTTCGCCCACCGCGCGGATCGGCGGTTCCGACAGATCGTCCACCTGCCCGGTCAGCAGGCGCGCCATCCCCGAGGCGGCCAGAAGGGTCAGGTCGGTGGCCGGCCGGTCACGGTCCGGCCCGGTCAGTCCGAACGGGGTGATCGCGACGATCGCGGCGCGCGGGTTCGCCGCCCGCAGCGCATCCGGGTCGTGGCCGGCGGCGCGCAGCCCCTCGGGCGTGCCCTCGGCCACCAGCAGGTCGGCCTCCGCCAGCAGGGCCAGCACAGCGGCCTGATCGGCCGGTTTGCCGTGGTTCAGATGGATCGACAGCGCGTCCGACCGGTCAGGGTCCAGGCAGACGACCCGGGCGCCGACATCGGCCAGCAGCCGCCCGCACACCGCGGCAGCCGGCCCGGGGCCGATCTGCACCACGCGAAACCCGTCCAGCAACGACATGAACGCTCCCCACCCATTGCGGCGGACGGCACGATAGGTGCGGCCGCCACCCGGTCAAGAGCGTACGGCTCAGCGCCTGCCCAGCGACGCGGCGAGTGTCCGGCCCAGCCCCTCGCCCACGTCCCGCGCCAGGACAGCGGTATCGGCGCTGCGGATCGTGCACTGCATCGTGCCGATCCACATCTGCCGATACGCATTGTTGTCGGTCACGATGATGGTCAGGTTCAGCATCTGGCCGACCAGTTGCGGGCGCACGATGCCGGCCGAACGGCCATGGGCGGAATTCCATTGCAGGTCGGGATAGACATCGGCGGTGTCGGTGTTGCCGCCGCGGCCCGGCAGGAACGAGAACACGACCTGCATCGCATAGGATGAGGTGTCGTCCACCGTCACGCCGCCGGCGCGCAGCCCGTCCTCGAACGCGGCGACGCGAGACTTGCTGTTCTCGTCATTGCCCTGCAGCGCCGGGTTGAATGTCACGCCGGCGGGCCAGGGGTAAAGCTGCGAGGTCTGGTACTGCCCGGTGCAGCTTCCCGCCGCGCGGGCATCCGCCGCCCCGATCACCGTCGCCGCCGCCATCGCCAGGACCGCCATGCCGGCGCGCCGAGCCGGGCCGAACGGATTTCTCGTTTCAAGACAAACTGACAATGGAAGCACCTCCGGCCCGGGTCGACATTTGTTGACGGACACTAACATCGGCTCTGCCGGCCCGCCAGGGACCAGCCGATGAACGGGTTGCGTCCTGAAACCAATTCGTGGCGGTATGGATGCATCCGCGCCTGCCATCGGCAGCCCGCGCCAGGTGCCATCGACGCAGGAAAGATTGAGCATGCGTGCCGTCTCGCACGATCTGACACGAACCGTCCTGACCGTGCTTGTGATTGCCGGGCTGCTGGCGGGATCGCTGATGGTGCTTGGCCCGTTCCTGCCGGCGCTGGTCTGGGCGACGACGCTGGTCATCGCCACCTGGCCGCTGCTGCTGCGGCTGCAATCCATGTTGTGGGGCCAGCGGGTCCTGGCGATGCTGGTCATGGTCCTGATCCTGCTTCTGGTCGTCGCGGTGCCGCTGGGCCTGGCTGTGGATACGCTGGTCGTGAACGCCGACGACATCCTGGCGCAGGGGCAGGCGGCGATGTCGATCACCATCCCGCCCTCGCCGGACTGGGTGGCCGGACTGCCGATGATCGGCCCGCGCGCCGCGCAGATGTGGGACACGGTCGCGAGCCAGGGCGCGAAGGAGCTTGCGGTCCTGGCCAAGCCCTATGCCGCGCGGGCGGCGCAGTGGCTGCTGTCCGAGGCGAGCAATGCCGGATTGATGCTGATCCAGTTCCTGCTGACCGTCGCGCTGACGGCGATCCTGTATATGAATGGCGATGCCGCCGCGGCGTGGTGCCGCCGCTTCGCGCTCCGCCTGGCCGGGCGGGAAGGCGGACGCGTCGTCGGGCTGATCGGACAGTCGGTGCGCAGCGTCGCGCTGGGCATCGTGGTGACCGCGCTGTTCCAGACCGTCGTCGGATCGGCCGGGCTTCTGGTCTCCGGCGTGCCGTTCGCCGGCATCCTGTCGGCGGTGATGCTGATCCTGTGCGTTGCGCAGATCGGACCCGGGCTGGTGCTGATCCCGGCGGTGATCTGGATGTATGCGTACGACACCATCGGCTGGGCGTCGGTCCTGGCCGCGTTCAGCGTGGTGGCGCTGACGCTGGACAATTTCATTCGCCCGGTCCTGATCGGGCGCGGCCTGTCGATGCCGATGACCCTGGTGATGGCCGGGGTCATCGGCGGGCTGATCGCCTTCGGCCTGATCGGGCTGTTCGTCGGCCCGGCGATCCTGGCCGTCAGCTACGCGCTGCTGCAGGCCTGGATCGACGGCCCGTCGCCCGCGCCGATGACAGACGCCGCTACGCCGTCCGAACCACCTGGCGCATGATCTGCAGCGCTTCTTCGACCTGCGCGGCCGAGACATCCAGATGCAGGCAGGCGCGTCCGCGCCAGATGTCGGAAACCGACACCATCACGCCCAGCTGACGCAGCTGCCCGGCGAAGGCGGCGGCGGTCATGCCGGTGCCTTTGGTATCAAAGAAAACCAGATTGGTTTCCGGTGTCTCGACCGAGATCCCGGGGATCTGCGCCATCCCGCGCGCCAGGGCTGCGGCGTTCACATGGTCCTCGGCCAGGCGGTCGATATTGTTGTTCAACGCATACAGGCAGGCCGCGGCGTTCATGCCGCCCTGGCGCATCGACCCGCCCAGGCGCTGCTTCCAGCGCCAGGCCTCGCCGATGAAATCCCGTGATCCTGCCAGCACCGCGCCCAGCGGCGCGCCCAGGCCCTTGGTGAAATCCAACCACACCGAATCGATGCCGACCGTGATCTCCCGCGCCGGTACGCCCAGCGCGACGGCGGCGTTCATCAGCCTGGCACCGTCCATGTGCACCTGCATGGCGTGCCGGTGTGCCAGGTCGCTGACCGATCGCAGCCCGTCCACGGTCCAGCACGCCCCGCCGCCCTTGTTCGCGGTCTGCTCGACCTCCACCAATGTCTGCGGCGGGGAGTAGCGGGAGGCCGGGCGGATCGCTTCCTCCAGCGCCGCGGCCGTGAAAATGCCGCGCTCGCCGGGGATGCCGCGGATCAGCACGCCGCTGATTGCACCTGGCGCGCCGCCCTCGCTGGTCTGGATATGCGCATCCTCGTGCGCCAGCACCTCGTCGCCCGGGCTGCAATGGGTCGCGATCGCCACCTGGTTGCACATGGTGCCGGACGGCAGGAACATCGCCGCCTCCTTGCCCAGCAACTCGGCCGCGCGATCGCACAGCGCCCAGACCGACGGGTCGGACCCGCCTTGCTCGTCGCCCATCTCGGCGTCCAGCATCGCCTCCTTCATCGCGCGGGACGGGCGGGTCTGCGTGTCGGAATACAGGTTGACGCGGACCGGGGTCGAGAAGTCGAAGCGCTTGGGCTCGTAGCTCATGATGCGTGGGCTCCTGCAGGCGGGCGGAGCCGCAGGATTCCCCCACCCGCCGGCCGGAGTCAAAAACCGTTTCCGGCGCCCCCGTCTAGCGACCGAACAGTGACCGGAAGAAGGACGGCCGTTCGGCGGGCGGCGGCGCGACCGGGGCCGCTGCCGGCACCGCGACCTGCGATGGTGACGCCGCGGCCAGCGGGACGGCACGATCGAACTCCACCCGCGCGAGCAGCGCGGGCACGGCCGGCAGCATCACGGCGATGCCCGACAGCGAGGTGGTGTCCGGTGACGGCGTGCCGAATCCGGCCAGCACCGGGGCGACCGGCACGCCGGCGTGCACCGGATATTCGAAGCCGGCAGCGGCAAACGCCTTTTGCGCGTCCTCGGACACCAGGTACTCCAGCAGGGCGATGGCGCCGACCGGGTTCAGGGCGTTGCGCAGCACCGACGCGCCGGTGATATCCACATGCGATCCGCCGCCATCGGCGAAGACCGGCAGCATCACACGCACCGCTTCCGCCCATCGCGCCTGCTGGGGCCCGGCCCCGCCCGACAGCATCAGCCCCATCTGGCTGGTGTTGGCCATCCCCAGATCGCAGCCGCCAGTCGCGATGTCGCGCACCACGTCGAGGTCGGACGCATCCGGCTGGCGCGCCAGGTTCCGCTTCAGCGATTGCAGGAAGAAGCCGGTCTGGGATTCACCCTCCCGCATCAGCATCGCGCTGAACAGCGCGGTGTTGGCCGGCAGCGTTCCGGCCGAGACGCACACGCGCCCCACCAGCCGCGGATCGGTCATGTCGCGATAGGTCTTCAGCGGCTCGGCCACCCGATCGCGCGATGCCACGATCGCGCGCACGCGATAGGACAGGGCGAACCACATCCCCGACGGATGGCGCAACGACGCCGGCACCGCCTGGTCCACGACCGCCGAGGAAACCGGCTGCACCGCCTTGCGGTTCACCAGATCGAACAGACCGGCGATGTCCGGGATGATCGCGAGGTCGGCCGACGGCGTGCCCGCCGCCTGATCCTGTGCCAGACGCTCGGTCAGCTCGGCCAGCGTGGGGAACCGCACCAGCGCCACGCCCCGCCCGGTCAGCCGCGTATAGCTGTCCAGCACCGGCCGCGTCAGGGCGGCATCGCGAGTCGTATAGACGGTCACGTCCGGTGCTGCCGCCCCCGCGCGGCCAGGGCCGGCAAGAAGGGACAGCCCGCACAGAACCATCCCGGCAGTGACGGCACGACGGATCATTCGCATTGCTGGTTCGTCCGAAAGAATCGCTTCCACCTGCACCCTGGATGATTACGCCATGGTTTCAGTCCGGGCCGGCGGACCCACATCCCCCGTTGCGGCCGGCGCCGCAACATTCCAAGCTGCCCCGGTCTTGGGGAGGACACGGACATGGCGCAGCCCGGCGCCTGGACACATGGCATCGCAATGACGCGCCGCCGCGGTCCGGTCCCGGCCGCACCCGACACCACGCGTCCCCCCAGCCGCCCCAGACCGCGGGAGCATCGCTCGTGAAATTCTCCAACTTCCTGTTCCCCGAAAGCCGCTCGCCCGCGGATGACGGGCGCATCATCACCGAGACACTGCGCGAGGCGCAGCTGACCGACGAGCTCGGCTATGACGTGATCTGGCTGGCGGAACATCATTTCGACGGCATCTGCGCCTATGTCGATCCGGTCAGCTTCGCCGCCGCGCTCGCCACCGCCACCACGCGGGCCAGGATCGGCTTCGCGGTGGCGCAGATGGCGCTGCACCACCCGATCCGCTTTGCCGAGCAGATGGCGGTGATCGACCATCTGAGCAGCGGGCGCCTGATCGTCGGGCTGGGCCGCGGGACCGCCTATAACATCTACGACTACCAGGGCTTCGGCATCGACCATACCGAGGCGCAGGCGCGCTTCGAGGAAGCCGAGGCGATCATGCTGGAAGCCTGGAAGGGCGAACCGTTCGAGCATCACGGCAGGTTCTTCGATCTGAAGCTGCCCGCCCTGCGCCCCGCCCCGTTCACCAGGCCGCACCCCTATGTCATCCGCGCCGCCGCAACCGAGCACGGCATGCTCGACGTCGCGCGCCAGGGCCGGCCGTTCATGATGAACGTGCAGTCGAACGCGGTGACCGCGCAGCGGATGGACCTGTATCGGCAGACCCTGCGCGAGATCGGGCAGGACGAGGCCACCATCGCCGCCAACGTGGAGCAGTGCTGGGTCTGGCGGAACGTCTTCGTGGCCGAGACCGACGCCGAGGCCGAGCGCATCGCCGAACCCGCCTTCCTGGCGATGCAGGAATTGCGGGCCGCCATGCGCAACAAGGTCTACCGCGAACAGGGTCTCTCGATCGTCCCGATGCCCGTGCCCGGGTCTGCCCCGCCGGCGCGCACGGTCATCGAGCACTCGCTGGTCCATGGCTCGCCGGCCACGGTGGCCGAGAAGCTGGCCGCCGTGGCCGCGACCGGCGTCGGCGGGCTGATCATGCAGTTCCGCCTGGGGACCATGTCGTACGAGCAGACGGCCGCCAGCCTGACGCTGTTCCGCAACCAGGTGATGCCCGCCCTGCGCGGGCACTGACACGCCGGAGAGAGCGACGATGATCCGCCGATTGGGTGCCTGGCTGCGACTTGTCCCGATGGCATTGGCCCCGATGGCATTGGCCGGCACCCTCGCCTTCCCGCCGCCTGCCCCCGCGCAGGCGGATGACCGTCGCCCGGTGCGCGTGGTCGCCGAGGGGCGGCTCGCGGTCTCCTCCCCCCAAGGCCCGGCGGTGCTGCCCGTCGAGTTGTCGGCCAACTGGTCCCGCCCGCTGTATGGCGTGAACCGCGTCGTCGTCATGCTGCATGGCACGCTGCGCAATGCCGACGCCTATCTGCGGGCGGCCGACCAGGCGCGCGAGCAGGCCGGCGCGCTGGCCGCGACGACGCTGCTGGTGGTGCCGCAGTTCCTGGCCGATGTGGATGTGCAGGCGCATCACCTGCCGCCCGAGTTCCTCCGCTGGGACCTGGATGGCTGGAAGCAGGGCAGCCCCGCGCGAGGGCCGGCGCCGCTGTCATCCTTCGACGCGCTGGACGCGCTGCTGGCCCGCCTGGCAGACACCTCGGTGTTGCCGATGCTGCGCGACGTGGTCGTGGCCGGGCATTCCGCCGGCGCGCAGGTCGCACAGCGCTATGCCGCCGTCGGGCGCGGCGATTCCGTGCTGATGGAACGCGGCATCCGGGTCCGCTACGTGGTCGCCAACCCGTCATCGTATCTCTGGTTCGGCCCCGACCGCCCGCGCCCCGCCCCACCCGGCACCTGCGTCGAGGTCGATCGCTGGAAATACGGCCTGTCCAACGCGCCGCCCTATGTCACCGATCCCGATACGGTCGAGACCCGGTACCTGTCCCGCGATGTGGTCTATCTGCTGGGCGAAGCCGATACCGACCCGGCCCACAAATTCCTCGACCGGTCCTGCGCGGCCCTGGCACAGGGGGAAAACCGCTATGCCCGCGGCATGCAGTTCCGCCATGCGCTGGAACAGCGCCATCCCAACCTGGTGCGCCATCGCATCTTCGCCCTGCCGGGTGTCGGGCACGACGCGGCACGGGTGTTCGCCTCCCCCTGCGGGATCGCCGCGCTGTTCGGACGCGACGGCTGCGTCGGCCTGTAGCCCCACATGAGGCAACGGCTTCACCGTTGAATCACGAGTCCATTACCATGTATCGGTGGCGAGCGCTCTACCTGCGGGCGTAAAAGGGTCGGAACGATCGCGGCGTCCGTCAGCGGCCCGCCCATAAGGACTGTCTTGGTGGTTGACCTGGCACATCACGTTCCCGCGCCGCGCCGCCGCATCCGGCGATGCGATCCCATCCTTGCCCTGGCACTGCTGTGCGTGGCGCTGATCTGTCCGAGCATGGCCGCCGCGGCGGAGGCGCCTGCCGATGCCTCCCCGATGATCCGGATCGCCGTGTCGGACCATGGCCGCTCCCTGTTCAACATCGTGGTGGAGGCGATCAAGGCCACCGCGCCGCCGGGCATGCAGCACGTGACGACCTCCGGCAGCCCGATGACGGTCACGCGGGAGTTCTGCCAGAACGTCAATGGGACCGGCCCCGACATCGTCCTGACCACCCGCCGGCTGCCCAGCAGCGTGCTCGCGGATTGCGAGAACAACGGTGTCGGCGCCCCCGCCGCCGTCGAACTGGGCCGAGCGGCGCTGGTCCTGGCGACGCGGCCGGGCGGGAAGCTGACGGGGCTGACGGCTCGTCAGGTGTATCTGGCGCTGGCGCGCGACGTGCCGGACCGGGGGGAGTTCCATCGCAACACCTCGGTCCGCTGGTCCGACATCGACCGGTCATTGCCGCAGCAGGACATTCGCTTCCAGCTGCCGCCGCAGGAATATGGCGGGCGGGCGCTGTTCGACTCGCTGGTGCTGGAAGGCGGCTGCCGCGGCGACAAGTTCGTGCGATCGATCTTCGATGCGGGCCAGCGCGTGGCGCGCTGCATCTCCACCCGCATCGACCGGGTGCGGGAGATCCCGCGCGACAATGCCGTCCGCGCGCTGATCGACGCCCCCGTGGGCACGATCGGCGTGCTGTCGCAGACCGACATCGCCGACTCCGACGGCAAGCTGGTGGCCCTGATGCTGGATGGCGTGACCCCCACGCCGGAAACCATCTTCAACGGCAGCTATGAGTTCACGACCTCGTTCTGGCTGTATGCCAAGCGCACGCAGGACAACCCGACGCGTCCTCCGGGAACCGGGCACGAGGTCCAGCGGATCGTTCAACTGGTGCAGAACGACCAGCTGACCGGTCCCAACGGCGCCCTCGCCAGGCTGGGCATGATCCCCCTGCCCGAGGAAGACCGGGCCGCGCAGCGCGCGGAATTGGCCGAGGATTCCGGCGGCTACGGGCTGACCGGCGCGCTGGACTGGGTGTCTGATTCGATCACGGGGACCATCAGCGGCACGTGGAACCTGATCGGATCGGCGTTCACCGATGTGTGGGCACCGCCCGCCAACAGCTCCATCGAATTCACGGACCTGATGGAACTGGCCGGCTACAAGCTGAAGGAGCTGTCATCCTCGATCGGCCTGATCCCGAGCGCGTCGATGACCTTCGGCATCGCGCGGGAAATGTCGGACTCCGACCGCGAATACATCGAGCGCGCGCTGAGCCGCGACGCGCGTCAGCGCACCGGGCTGAAATCGAGGATCCAGCGCAGCATCATCCACACCGTCATCGATGCCTCGGACAACGAGACATTCCAGGTCAACAAGGTGGAGATCAATTTCCTTCCCCTGCCCTATGTGCAGTTGACGATCACGCCGAAGGGCGGCGATGGCGAGGCGAGTGCCGAGGCGGCCATCATGTCGCGCCTGCTGGAGCGGCTGCAGCCCGAGGGGGGACGCTAGGCCATGGCAACGCCCGATCCGCGTCCGCGCCTGACCCGCCCATCGGTGCTGCGCCCGCGCCTGGTGTTCTTCCTGGCGGTCATCGTCGCGCTGGTGATCGCCGCGATCGAGTCCCGCCCGCCGCATACCCTGACGATCGAGACCGGGCCGGTCGGCGGCAGCTATCACCAGACGGCGCTGGAATATCAGAAGTTCCTGGCCCCGCATGGCATCACGGTCGATATCCGCCCGAAGCCGAACTCGCTGGAAATCGTGACCGATGTCGCCGAACCGGGCTCGGGCATCGATATCGGGTTCATTGCACAGGATGTCAGCCATGTGCCGCATGATCGGGTCTTCTCGGTCGGGCAGATCCAGTTGCAGCCGCTGTTCGTGTTCGCCAGCGCCGATCTTGGCCGGCGCAGCGCGCTGAACGACCTGCGCGGACGGCGCATTGCGATGCCGCCCGCCAACAGCGCCACCAGCGGGGCGGCGGTGCGGGTGCTGGAGCTGTACGACATCACGCCCGAGAACACCTCGTTTTCGTATGTCCTGATCACCGATGTCGCCAAGGGCCTGGCCGAGGGCAAGTACGACGCCGGCATCTTCATGCTGACGCCCGAGAACGACCTGATCCGCAGCCTGGCCGCCGACACCGCGCTGCGCCTGGTACCGTTCCCCGAGGCGAAGGCGATCGCCAACCACCTGCCATTCCTGCGCCAGGTCGTGATGCCGCGCGGCATCTACAACATCGCCGACGCGATCCCGCCGGCCGACACCCCGATGGTCGCCGCCACCGTGGGCGTGGTGGCGCGCGCGGGGTTGCACCCGTTCCTGCTGTATTCGCTGATGGATGCGATGGCCGAGATTCACCGCAGCCCGACCTTCCTGAGCGGGGCCGGGGAGTTCCCGACCATCGCCGGCGGGCAACTGACGGTGCTGCCGCAGGCCGTGCAGTTCTACAAATCCGGCATGCCCTGGACGTATCGGGAACTGCCGCCCTGGCTGGCGTCCCTGATCGACCGCTATGCGCTGGTGGGCCTGGGCATCATCCTGATCAGCGCCCTGTTCTTCAGCGCCCGCGCCCTGGCCGACCTGATCGGCGCGATGCTGGAGGCACTGGCTCTGGGTTATGTCGGGCGCTCGGTGACAGTGGTGGAGCGGACTGGACATTTGCCGCCCGGACGGCGACGGATGCTGCATCTGTGCCGGCGCGTCCTGGATGTGACCTCGCCCGGCCACGACACCGGCGCGGTGATCGAGCGGCTGGACGCGATGGTACCACGGAGTACAGCAGTCTGAACGCCACAATTCCTGGTCTGGCACACCGCAAACCCGTCCGTGAAATATCCATCAATCGAAGACGTGAACCACTTTTGCGTGCAAATTTCCGGGAGATGGGATTGTTTCACTCCATCCCGCGATCTAAATTGAGAACTCGGCGGTAAAGAAATACCCGCCTGCGCCCCGTGCCGGCCAGGTGACCCCGAGCAGCCGAATGGCTATACAGAAATACCGCCAGTCATGCACGTGGCGTCGTGAGTATTCGTTGCGTTTTGTGTATTTGACTTCTGGTAGAACACCTAGATGCCTGGTCCCGGACCGTTCTCGGCGCTGACACGACCCTTCGCACACACGGTGCCCGACGGAGGTGCCCGCATCTCGTCCCCCGTCGTGCGGAACGTCTGGCTGATCGGCATCGCGTTCGCGCTGCTGACCATCGCCGTCGCATCGCTCGCGATCTGGGACCTGAAGCGCCGCGTGGTCGCCGACGCCGTCGGGGACATGCGCAGCCTGGGCGTCGTCGTCTCGGACCATGGCACGCGGTATTTCCAGGTCGTCGACCTGCTGCTGCGGTCGGTGCAGCTGCGCGTGCAGGATGCCGGGGTGGAAACACCCGACGCATACACCGAGCTGATGACCCGCGACAGCACCCGCCGCTATCTGATCAAGCAGATCAGCATCATGCCCGATGGCCATGCGCTGGGGCTGTTCGATGCCCAGGGGACCATGATCGCACGCGGCCAGGACATCGACAGGCCGATGTTCAGCATCGCCGACCGCGGGTATTTCCGGCAACTGCGCGACCATCCGGAGGAGACGCTGGTCTTCGACCTGGTGAACAGCAACCGCGGGGCCGGCATCATGTCGATGGTGGTCGCTCGGCGGATCAACGGACCCGACCAGCGCTTCCTGGGCGTGGCCGCCGTCAATATCGACATCGCCTACCTGCTGGGCTTCTATCGGCGCATCAACCACGACCGGAATGTGCGGGTGACCCTGTTGCGCCGCGACGGTCTGATCCTGGCACGCTATCCGATGCCGGAAGCCGCCGGTCGCATGATGCCGTCCGAGTCCGGGTGGTTCAGCGCCGTGGCGGCGGGCGGCGGGGCCTATCATTCTCCTGGCGTTCTGACCGGCGAACCGGCCCTGGTTTCGGTGCATCTGCTGCCCAACCACCCGCTGGCAATCAATCTGTCGGTCCGTGAAGCCAGCGTGCTGCAACCCTGGCTGCGACAGGCCGCCTTCATGGCGGCCGCCGCGGCGGCGTTGACGGGCGTGATCCTGACCCTGTTCTGGTCGATCACCCGCCAGATCCGCCGCCAGGAGGAGCATGCACGGGCACAGGCGATGTCGCTGGAAGCCTTGCGTGCCAGCGAACGCCGCCTGCGGGAGAACGAGACCCGGCTCGACCGGGCACAGGAAATCGCCGGCATGGGCAGCTGGGAAATGAACGTCGAGACCGGACATTTCGTCTGGTCGCGTCATCTGGCCACGCTGCGCGGATACACCGCCGCGTTCGTCCCGACACGCAGAAACCTCGCCACCACCTACAACGCCGAGGACGCCGCCCGCTTCAACGATTGGCTGGACGACCTGACCGGGGGGCGGGACCGTGAACCGATCGAGGTCACCACGACGCGCCCCGACGGGCAGGTGCGCCTGCTGCGCCTGGATGGCCGCGCAGTACGCGACGACGATGGCGTGGTCCGCCGGCTGTCCGGCACCACGCAGGACATCACCGATCGGCGCCTGATGGAACGCCAGCTGGCGCAGGCCCAGAAAATGGAGGCGATCGCCAGCCTGACCGGTGGCATGGCGCATGATTTCAACAATGTGCTGGCGGTCATCATCGGCAACCTGGACCTGCTGCGCCGGCGGGTGGTCGATGACGGGCTGGCGCTGGAAGTCTGTGACGAGGCGCTGGACGGCGCGACCCGCTGCGCCGACCTGATCCGCCGGCTGCTGGCCTTCGCGCGGCGGCAGTCCTTGCGGCCCGAGACGGTCGACCTCAATCAGCTGGCAACCGAGCTGACACGGCTGCTGAACCGCGTGCTGGGCGAAACCATCACGCTGACGCTCGACCTGGAACCGGGGCTGCCGCTGGTCTCGGTCGATCCGGCGCAGTTGCAGGCGGCCATCATCAACCTGGCGGCAAATGCGCGCGACGCGATGCCCAGGGGCGGGCAGTTGCTGCTGACGACAGGCTGGCGGCATCTGGGGGCGGATTATGTCACGCACCACCCGGACGTGACCGCGGGCGACTATGCGGCGCTGGAGATCAGCGATACCGGCTGCGGCATCCCGCCCGATATCATCGGCCGCATCTTCGAGCCATTCTTTTCGACCAAGGAACAAGGCGAGGGCACCGGGCTGGGGCTGTCGATGGTCTTCGGCTTCATCAAGCAGTCCGGCGGCCACATGTCGGTCTACAGCGAACCCGGCATCGGCACGACGTTCCGGCTGTACCTGCCCGCCGGGCCCCGCGATCCGGCCGCGGGCGCCGCGCCGTTCCCGGCCGAGATCGTGCGCGGCGGCCCCGAGACGGTGCTGCTGGTCGAGGACAATGCCCAGCTTCGCAAGGCCGCGATCCGGCAGTTGCGCGAGCTCGGGTACCAGGTGCTGGACGCCGGCGATGCCAACGCGGCGGCGGACATCCTGGCCGGGGACGTGCATGTCGATCTGTTGTTCTCGGATGTGGTGATGCCGGGAATGATGGACGGGCTGGAACTCGCGCGGCAGGCCGTGGCGAGGCGGCCCGGCCTGTGCGTGCTGCTGACGTCGGGCTTCACCCGTCTGCGCGGGACCGGACGATGGATGGGCGACAGCCCGTTCCCATTGCTCAACAAGCCATACCGGCAAGCCGAGCTGGCGGCGGCGGTGCGGAATGCGCTGGACAGGCGATATGATCAGAAGAGTTCACCCGTGACACCAGCCCGTGACGGACTTCCGTCGGAACTGCAACCTGTCGGCCAATCCGGTGGAGGGGACGTACGATGACACTGGGTGTGCTTGTATTCGACGATGACGCCGCGATCGGTCGGCTGGTGGTCCGGGTCGCGTCGATGACCGGCATG
>CAYZKM010000067.1:8958-14373 GCA_964478525.1 uncultured Bifidobacterium sp. | reverse complement strand
TTCGCTGATGCAGAGCCCCGATGCACCTATATCGTGTGAGAAATCCGGGCTAGCCACCGATTTGCCAGCCGGGCCGCAATCCTCCGATAGTGGTCCCACCAGGAACAGGAGGACGCCCGATGACCCGCGGGACGATCACGGCCAGGCCCGTCACCCCGACCATCGGCGCCGAGGTCTCGGGCGGCAACCGGCCGTTCCACCGCGCCTGAGCCCCGCCGCCCCCCGTCCAGACCAGCCCCTCCAGACCGACAAGCCGGGACCGGAACCACAACGATCATGCCGGCCCCGCGATGAAGACACTCGCCCCCGCCGCCCGCAAGGACGACCGGCTGGCACAAGGCATCGGCCTGATGTGCGTCTATGTCGGGCTGATCGTCTATGTGAACGCCTGCGGCAAGGTCATGGCCCAGGACTACCACCCGTTCGAGGTGACCCTGTTCCGCCACGGCATCGCCTTCCTGTGGATGCTGGCCCTGTTCGCCCCGCGCCATGGCCCCCGCATCCTGGTCCCGCGCCGGCCGGGGATCCAGGTCATGCGCGGGCTGTTCGGCATCGGCTCCTCGCTGTTCTACTTCACCGGCCTGACCCGGCTGTCGCTGGCCACCGCCGCGGCCATCAGCTTCTCTACCCCGCTGATCGTCGCCGGCCTGTCCGGCCCGCTGCTGGGCGAGAAGGTGGGGCTGCACCGCTGGGCCGCGATCCTGGCCGGCTTCATCGGCACCCTGATCATCATCCGCCCCGGCGGCGGCGGCGTCGACCAGGTCGGCGGCCTGCTGCTGATCGGCTCCGCCATCTGTTCGGCCATGTACCAGCTGATGACCCGGCTGCTGGCCGGGCAGGACCATGCCGAGACCACCAACATCTGGTCCGGCTTCGTCGGGTCCTGCGTCGTGGTCGCCATGTCCCCCTTCTTCTTCACCCTGCCCACGCGCTGGACCGACTGGGCCCTGTTCCTGTCGATGGGGATCGTCGGCGGCAGCGCCCACTACCTGCTGACCAAGGCGTTCGAGCGCGCGCCCGCCGCCCTGCTGTCCCCGTTCAACTATCTGCAGCTGCTGGGTGCCACGCTGACCGGGTATGTGCTGTATCGGAACCTGCCCGATCACTGGACCTGGGCGGGCGCCTTGGTCATCGTGGGCGCCGGACTTTCCATCGCGCGCCGGGAGAACCGCCGGCGCGCCACCATAACCCGAGGGAGCGGCTGACCCATGGCCAAGGCATTCACCGGCGTTCGCGTCATCGATTTTTCCCAGGTCTTTGCCGGACCGTTCGCCACCATGCAGCTGGGCCTGCTGGGCGCCGACATCATCAAGATCGAGGAACCCGGCGACGGCGACCAGTGCCGCGGCATCGGCGCCGACAACGACATCGGCCAGCAGGGCATGCCGCCCTTCTTCCTGGCGATGAACGCCAACAAGCGGTCCATGACCCTGGACCTGAAGCACCCCTCGGCCGCCGCGGTCATCGCCCGCCTGGTCAAGGACGCCGACGTGCTGGTGCAGAACTTCCGCCCCGGCGTCATCGACCGGCTGGGCTTCGGGTATGACGCGATGAAGGCCATCAAGCCGGACCTGATCTATTGCTCGGTGTCGGGCTATGGCCAGACCGGGCCGTCGTCGAAGGCGCCGGCCTATGACGGGGCGGTGCAGGCGGTGTCGGGCATGATGTCGGTGACCGGCCACCCTGAGAACGGACCCACCCGCGTCGGCTTCACCGTGGTGGACCTGGGCACGGCGGTCATGGCCGCCTTTGCCATCGCCGGGGCGCTGTACCGGCGCGCCACGACCGGCGAGGGCCAGCATCTGGACGTCTCGATGCTGGATACCTCCCTGGCGCTGATGTCGCCCCTGGTCAGCAACTACCTCAACATCGGCGCGGTCCCCCAGCTTGTGGGCAACGGGTCGGTGGTGAAGCTGCCGACGACCGGGTCCTTTGCCACGGCCGGCGGGGGCGGCATCCTCATGAGCGCCATGACCGACAAGCAATGGACCGGCATCGCCAAGGCGATCAACCGCCCCGACCTGGCCGCCGATCCCCGCTTCCAGACCGTGGCCGGCCGGCGCGAACACCATGACGGGCTGCGCGCCGAGCTGGAGGCGGCGTTCGGGCAGGATACGGCGATGAACTGGGAGGACCGGCTGAACGCCGAGGGCGTGCCGGCATCGGCGATCCGCACCATCCCCGAGATCGTCGCCCACCCGCAGGTGGTGCACCGCCAGGTCGTCGGCCGGGTGTCCGGCGCGGCGGGCGTGGGGCGCGAGATCGGCCTGGTCACGTCAGGCTTCACCGCCGGGGAGGACGGGCCGGAAATCACCACCCCGCCGCCCGGCAAGGGCGAGCACACCGACGAGATCCTGCGGGAGGCCGGGTTCGCCCCGGAGGAGATCGCCGCCCTGCGCGCCGGCGGGGCCGTGTGACGCGCCATGGCGCCCGCCCATCCGATCCCCGACACCAGGAGCCAGCCATGACCCATGCCCCCGCCACCCGCCATGTCTGAGTTCGCCGGCAAGCGCCTGGTGGTCACCGGCGGCGACAGCGCGCTGGGCATCGCCACCGCCCGGGCCTTCATGCAGCGCGGCGCGCATGTCATCCTGGTTGGCGCCGATGCAGCCCGCATGGCCGAGGCGCGCGCCGCCCTGGGCCCCGTCCGCCTGGGGCCGCTGACTTCCGCCCTGGACACCGGGGCCGCGCTGGCACAGGCGCTGGACGCCGCCGGCGGGCCGGTCGCCGGGGTGGTCTGCCTGCCGCATGGCCCGTCCCCCGACGCCGCCCGCGACCGTGCCATCGCCGAGGGCCTGGCCGCCGCCTTCCCCGCTCGGCGTGACCCGCGCCATGTGGCGCAGCTGGTGCTGTGCGGACCGGCGGCGGCCCTGGCGCCGGCCTTGGCGCGCGCGCTGGCCCCGGCGATCCGGGTGAACGGCGTCGGTATTGGGCAGGACCCCGTTGGTTCGGCCGCCCTGCCCCTGGGCCGCGCCGCGACGGTTGAGGAAATCGCCGGGGTGATCCGGTTCCTGTGCTCCGTCGACGCCGGCCATGTCACCGGGCAGGTGATCGCCGTCGATGGGGGCCAGAGCCTGGGGTGAGCGGCGGGGTTGGCGCGGGGATTCCTCACCGGACATGGGGTTGGGCCACCATTTTCCGCGTGCTCCGTCCGGTGGCGTGGGGCGGCGGCATCCGGGTGGGGATGGGGGTGGCGCGGAGATTCCTCACCGGACATGGGGTTGGACCAACATTTCCCGGGCGCTCCGTCCGGTGGCGTGGGGTGGTGCCGGTGGGGATGAGGGTGGCGCCGCGAATTCTCACCGGACATGGGGTTGGACCACCATTTCATCGCCGGCGCGCCGGCGCCGCGGACCAGGCCGGTCGGGCTTGGATGCCCACGCACCCGCCACCGGTCCAATCGCCCGTCCGCTCCGCCTGCCGACATGGTCCACCACGGAATTTCCGACACGTCATCCGTCTTATGTTCCCTTATTGTTCTTATTACCGCACCACCACGCAACAAGGCAATGCCAGACGGCAGCTTTCTCACCCCGCCCCGTCGCCGCGCCAGCGGGCCCGGATGCGGTGGGCGGCGTCGGTGGCCAGGTCACTGAGTTCGTGGATCAGCAGCGGCAGCCCCAGCACCACGGCGACCTGCGCGGCACGGCTGTCGAACAGCGGCAGCAGGTCGTGGAACTTCTCGGTGGCCTCGGCCACCGAGAGGGCGAGTTCGGCGAATGCGCCGGCGCGCAGCAGAATCGGGGTCATGATCAGGTCCTCGGGTCGGCTTTCGATGCCGCCATCAGACCCCGGCCCGCCCGTGATTTGATATTGAAGTGTTCCGAAGTTTTTCGCCGTTGGCGCGGATGTCCGACGCGCCGGGGGTTCGGAAAACTTCCGTTTGCTTCGGTGGAACCGGGCGGCCGATCCGGGTTAGGGTCCCCCGCATGCCACCGCGCCAATCGCAGGAGACGGCCCCGTGCCAACGCCCCGATCCATGTCACGCTCCGTCTACGTGTCGCGGCCGAACGCGAAGATCAACTGCCTGTTCGACGAACTGCAAGGGGTCGGCAGCGAGGTGCGGAACCTGACGACGCTGGCACAGGTTCTGGATATCGAACCGAACACACTCAGCGGTTACTTCGGCGGCGGCACCGCACAAGCCGAGGGGAGCATGGTGCCACGCAAGCACCTCGTTGCCTTGGTGAACCGATGCCGGCGCGATGGGGTGGCGGTTGAGCTCGCCTGGTTTGAGGAGGACGCCGAGCAGTTTCGCCAGAGACTGACCGATGCGCGCGGCAGGGCGGCGCCGGTCTTGCCGGTGCACGATGTCGCACCAACGGTTTCCACCGACCAATGGATCGTGTCGGATGCCAACAACATCAGCATGGGGATGGCCGCGATGTATCTGCACCCGCCAGCGCCCGGCAACGACCCGAACACGTTCCTGTTGCAGGCGTCACTGTCGCTTGCCCACTACAAGGACGAGATCGAGGACCTGCCAGTGCGGATCGGCCTGAAGACCGCGTATCTGACACCGGTATATACAGGCTGTCAGCCGTCGGAACAGCCGGCCGTCGAGCACCTGACCGAACGCGGCGGCAATTTCGATGTCGACGGCCCGCGCGATGCGCAAAGCGGGCTTCTGGCCGGCAAGCCGCTGGAGAAGACGACATTGGCGGTGCTGGAATACACATCCGGCGAACCTCCGGCGGTCAGGCTGGCCCTGCGCAGCCGCCGCCTGGACCTGGAGGTCGTGCCCGACGATCCCGCCCGCGACATCTCAGCCGCCCGGGCGAAGGTGTTGCAACGCTTTTTGCAGGAATGCCAAGTCAGCGACAGCGACCGCCATGTGACCTGGAGCCGCGCACGCCTGCGCCGAAAGCCCGACCATGAAGCTGACGCCTGAACAACGGCGGATCGCCCGCGCGATCCTGGAACACCCGACCGACAGCTTCGTTGGCCTTGCGGGTGTCGCCGGGCTCGATCCCGCCACCGCCTTCATCGGCGCGGACCTGCGCGGCGTGGTGTTCACGGAAGCCGACGACCTGTCCGGCTTCATGTTCACGGGCGCCGATCTGCGCGGTGCGGACCTGACACGTGCCCGCAACGCCTGCCCCGAAATGTTCACCGATGTCGTGACAAATGCCATGACACGCGGCATCCCGACCCGGCCGGCCGCCCCGCCGCCGGATTTCGATATCGACGCGGTCCGGAGACATATTCTGGAAGGTATCCCGGTGCCCCCGGCCTGGGTGCCGTTCGTGACGACGCTGAGCTTTGACCGTTCTCCTTTGAGCAACCTGACGCCGATCGCAGGTCTCTCCTGTCTGCAAGACCTCAGCCTCGGCGGCACTCAGGTGTCAGACCTGACACCGATCGCAGGTCTCTCCAATCTGCAAACCCTCGACCTCAACAGCACCCAGGTGACAG
>CAYZKM010000067.1:0-8858 GCA_964478525.1 uncultured Bifidobacterium sp. | reverse complement strand
GGTGACAGACCTGACGCCAATCGCAGGTCTCTCCAATCTGCAAACCCTCGACCTCGACCGCACTCAGGTGACAGACCTGACGCCGATCGCAGGTCTCTCCAATCTCCAACGCCTCGACCTCACCGGCACCCAGGTGACAGACCTGACGCCGATCGTAGGTCTCTCCAATCTCCAACGCCTCCACCTCAACAGCACTCAGGTGACAGACCTGACGCCGATCGCAGGTCTCTCCAATCTGCAATACCTCAACTTCAACCGCACTCAGGTGACAGACCTGACGCCGATCGCAGGTCTCTCCAATCTCCAACACCTCCGCCTCGGCGGCACTCAGGTGACAGACCTGACGCCGATCGCAGGTCTCTCCAATCTGCAAACCCTCGACCTCAGCCGAACACAGGTGACGGACACCACCGTCCTCCGCCAACCCGGCCTCGACATCATCGGCCGCCCCTACCCCCCGATTGCCGCCAGACAGGCCCCGGAGTAGCTTCCGCCCCAACACCCAAAGGGGAGATACGACCCGTGCTCAAGCTCGGCTACAAGGCCTCCGCCGAACAGTTTGCCCCCAAGCCGCTGCTGGACTTCTCGGTCCTGGCGGAGCAGTGCGGCTTCGATTCGGTCTTCGTCAGCGACCATTTCCAGCCCTGGAAGCACACCGACGGCCACGCCCCCTCGGCGCTGGCCTGGATGGGCGCGCTGGGGGCCTCCACCTCGCGCATCGTCATGGGCACCTCGGTCTTGACCCCCACCTTCCGCTATCACCCCTCGGTCGTGGCACAGGTGTTCGGCACGCTCGGGTCGATGTTCCCCGGCCGCGTCGTCCTCGGCGTCGGCACGGGTGAAGGCCTGAACGAAGTGCCCGCCATGGGCATCCACTGGCCGGAAATGAAGGAACGCTTCGCCCGCCTGCGCGAAGCCTGCACCCTGATCCGCCGCCTGTGGACGGAAGAACGCCTGTCGTTCCAGGGCGAGTTCTACAAGACCGAGAACGCCACCATCTACGACCGCCCGGGCAGCCCGGTGCCGATCTATGTCGCCGGCGCCGGCCCGATGGTCGCCAAATATGCCGGGCGCATGGCGGACGGGTTCATCTGCACGTCCGGCAAGAAATGGGACCTGTACACCCAGACCCTGCTGCCGAACGTCGATGAAGGCCTGAAGCTGGCGTCGAAGCCCAAGCCCGACTACGACCGCATGATCGAGATGAAGGTCAGCTTCGATACCGACAAGAACCGCGCCTTGCAGGACACACGCCTGTGGGCGGCGCTGGCGCTGACGCCGGAAGAGAAGATGACGGTCGAGGACCCGGCCGAGATGGAACGCCTGGCCGACGCCCTGCCGATCGAGCGCGCCGCCAGCCGCTGGATCGTCTCCAACGACCCGGACGAGCATATCGAGCGGATCAGGCCCTATGTCGAGATGGGCTTCAATCACCTGGTGTTCCACGCCCCCGGCGCCGACCAGGCCCGCTTCCTGAAGCTGTACGGAGAGCAGGTGCTGCCCAGGCTGCGGGCGAAGTTCGGCTAGGGCATGGGCGTGCGACGGCACCGGCTTCCCCCACGCCCAAAAGGGGCCGCACGATGACCGCTGACGTCTCGATGTTCGCCGTCCCGGGCGTGCCGATGGTGCGCCAGGGCGACGACCTCGCCGCCATCATCGCCGACGGCCTGGCCCACGCGGGGAAGGAATTGCGCGACCACGACGTGGTGGTGGTGGCGCAGAAGATCGTCTCCAAGGCCGAGGGCCGCGCCGTCGACCTCGCCACCGTCACCCCCTCGGCCGAGGCCCTGCGGCTGGGGGCGGAGGTGGGGAAAGACCCGCGGGTGGTGGAGGTGATCCTGTCGGACTCGGTGCGCGTGGTGCGCAGCCGGCCGAACCTGATGATCATGCAGCACCGGCTGGGCTTCGTGATGGCCAATGCCGGGGTGGACCAGTCCAACGTCGCCCCCGCCGATGGCGTGCAGCGGGCGCTGCTGCTGCCGCGCGATCCCGACGGGTCGGCCGAGGCGCTGCGCGCCAGCCTGTCCGCCCGGTTCGGCGCCAAGGTGGGCGTGATCATCTCCGACAGTTTTGGCCGCCCGTGGCGCCGCGGCACCGCCGGCGTGGCGATCGGGGCCGCCGGCCTGCCCGCGGTGATCGACAAGCGCGGCGAACCCGACCTGTTCGGCCGCACGCTGGAGGTGACGATCATCGGTTTCGCCGACGAGATCGCCGCCGCCGCGTCGCTGCTGCAGGGCCAGGCCAATGAAGGCCAGCCCGTGATCATCGTGCGCGGCCTGGCCTGGACCGCGCCGGACGCCAAGGTCGCCGATGTCGTGCGTCCGCCCGAGGAGGATCTGTTCCAGTGATCATCGCGTTGTCCGGTGGGGTCGGGGGCGCGAAGCTCGCTTTGGGCCTGTCGCGGGTGCTGCCGCCGGAGGATCTGCTGGTCGTCGTCAACACCGGCGACGATTTCGAGCATCTGGGCCTGTCCATCTCCCCCGACATCGACACGGTCACCTACACGCTGGCGGGGCTGGCGAACCGGGAACTGGGCTGGGGCCGGCATGACGAGACCTGGTCGTTCATGGAAACGACCGAGGCGCTGGGCGGCGAAACCTGGTTCCGCCTGGGCGACCGCGACGTGGCGCTGCATGTCGAACGCACGCGCCGGCTGCGGAACGGGGAGACGCTGTCCACCGTGACCGCCGGCATCGCCGAGCGGATGGGGATCAGGCAGCGCATTCTGCCCATGAGCGACGATCCCGTGCGCACGCGCCTGCTGACGCAGGAGGGGTGGCTCGATTTCCAGGAATACTTCGTCCATCGCCGCTGCGAACCCGTCGTCTCGCAGCTTGAATTCCACGGCGCGGCCGCCGCGAAACCGCACCCCGACTTCATGGCAGCCCTGGCCGATCCGCGGTTGCAGGCGGTGGTGATCTGCCCGTCCAACCCGTTCATCAGTGTCGAGCCAATCCTGGCCATCCCGGGCGTGCGGGACGCCATGGCCCACTGCGCCGCCCCGGTCATCGCGGTGTCCCCCATCATTGCGGGCCGAGCGGTGAAGGGGCCGACGGCGAAGATGATGACCGAGTTGGGGTTGGACCCGTCGGCCGGCACCGTCTGGCAGCGCTACAGCGACCTGCTGGACGGGTATGTGATCGACCATGCCGACATGTCGGAAGTGGTCTCGATCGATGCCCGCGTGATGCTGGCGCAGACCCTGATGACCACGATGGAGGACCGGGAGGCGCTGGCCCGCACCGTGCTGGAGGCCGCGTCGGTGCTGCGGCGGCGCAAGTGACCCGGTTGGCGTCATGACCGCGATCTGGGCCGCTGTGCCCGTCAAGGAATTCACCGGCGCCAAGCAGCGCCTGTCCGGGATGCTGTCGCCGGGGCAGCGCGAAATCCTGGCCGCGACGATGCTGGAGGACGTGCTGTCCGCCCTGGCCGGCGCCACGCGCCTGGCCGGCATCCTGGTGAACACGGTCGATCCGCGCGCCGCCGCCCTGGCCCGCCGCTATGGTGCCCGGGTGGTGACGGAAGACGCGCGCGACGGCCACACCGCCGCGGTGACCGGCATGGCGCGCGTGCTGCTGGACGAAAAGCTGGGTGCGCTGATGACCCTGCCCGGCGACATCCCTGGCGCGACCGCGGCCGAGATCGATACCGTGGTGTCGTCGTGCCTGGATGGCCCGTCCTTCACCATCGTCCCGGCGCATGACGAACTCGGGTCGAACACGGTGGTGTGCAACCCGCCCGGTGTGATCCCGCTGCGCTTCGGCGACGACAGCTTCTTCCCGCATCTGATGACCGCCCGCGCCCATGGCATCGAGCCGACGATCGTGCGCGTGCCCGGCATCGGGCTGGACATCGACCACGCGGTGGACCTGCTGGCCTTCATGCGATCGCCGGTGTCCGCCCGCACCCGCACCCGCGCGCGCCTGGCTGAATTTGGCCTGTGACTTGCATCGTCTGGCGCCGAAACACAGGAGCCGCCGATGGACATCAACATCCCCGACGTGAAGGCCGAGGTCGAAGCCGCCTTCGCCCGGTATGAAACCGCGCTGACCACCAACGATGTCGACACGCTGCAGGCGCTGTTCTGGAACAGCGACCTGACCGTCCGCTATGGCATCCACGAGACCCTGCACGGCTGGACCGAGATCGGCGCCTTCCGCTCGGCCCGCCCCCCGGTCGGCCTGGCGCGCACCATCCATCGCACCGTGATCACCACGTACGGGCGTGATTTCGCCACCGCATCGACGCTGTTCCGGCGACAGACGGTCCCCGGCAAGCTCGGGCGGCAGATG
Organism: uncultured Bifidobacterium sp.; assembly: GCA_964478525.1. Taxonomy (GTDB): domain Bacteria; phylum Pseudomonadota; class Alphaproteobacteria; order Acetobacterales; family Acetobacteraceae; genus Rhodopila. The sequence continues at coordinate 4,566 of CAYZKM010000067.1, read as the reverse complement.
CAAAGCTGGGCACGCATGGCGGACGGCTGGCGCATCGTCGCGGCCCATGTCAGCATGATCGACGAACCCATGGCCTGACCGGGCGCCGCCGACCCAGACAAAATCATCGCCGCCGTCAGGCGCGGGCACCAAGCGTTAGCTTCCAGCCACTAGACCCAATCCTTGATCTAAGTGTCCATCCGGGAACAAGATGAGTCTGTTGAATCAGCGCAACGGCGGTCTGAATCGGACCTCGATTGCTCAGCATCTGACGGAATATGGTCGGAGGACGGAAGCCCCGTCGTTCGGCCTCAAGGGCGTCGTCCAGCAACACACGTAGAAAGCTTCGTTCGAGCGGGGCCGTGGGCGCTACCTCGCAATTTTCATCTTGGGATTAGCTTCGAACGAACACGAGCTCCTCGTTGCCCATGTCCACCCGCGACGTCTGCCAGCCAGCCATTTCCCAGGCCAATGCATGGGAGTGTCCACCACGTTCGCCTTGATTTGCCCACCAGGGGCGGTGAATGCGAGCGCTATCGGGCAATCCAAAGCCAAGGACCTTCTCAATCTCCTTAAAGCTCGCGGACCACTCAGTGCCTCCGAGCCCTAAAAGGTGACGGTAGAGGGGCGCGTATTTTCCCCGCTGCGCTGTCCGCCGAAGCAGATCACGACGATCCGACATTTAGTACCTACCTTCATAAGGTAGTACTTACCTACCGGGCGCGCTGAGAGGTGTCAATGAGGATGATTCCACCCATGATAACGTCCTTTTTCATATGTAATTTAACCCACCCAGGGACCTCTGATATCCTATCTGCATGAACCTGATCGTCCGCATCCCCGACGACCTTGCCGAGCGCCTCGGTGCCGATGCCGCGACCCTGGAGCGCCGTGTGCTGGAAGCGCTCGCCGCCGAGGAATATCGCGCCGGACGGCTGACCAAGCCGGAGCTGCGGCGGATGCTCGGATTTGGCACGCGGGTCGCACTGGACGCATTCTTCAACACGCATGGCATCGACGAATCCATCACGCTTGAGGAACTGGACCGGCAGTCGCGTGATCTCGAGCGGCTTGGCTTCTGAGGCCCCATGCGTGTTGTCGTCGCCGACACCAGTCCGCTGCATTATCTCATCCTGACCAATACCATCGATCTGCTGCCCCGCCTGGCCGAGCAGACGATTGCGCCGACAATCGTTCGCGCCGAGCTACTGCATGAAGAAGCGCCACCACGGGTCCGCGCTTGGGCCGCCGCGCTCCCCGCGTGGCTGACTGTCCTGCCCGCGCCGCCAGATGCTGGTGCGGATATCGCGCGGCTTGACGATGGCGAGCGTGCCGCGATCGCGTTGTCCATGACCGTGCGTCCGGATCTCATCCTCATGGATGACCGCGACGGGGTCGCTGTCGCGCGGGCCAGGGGTTTCGCGGTGACAGGAACGCTCGGCTTCTTCGAGCGTGCCGCTGTTCAGGGGCTGATTTCCCTGGAGGAGGCATTCGCAGCGCTCAAGGTGACCAATTTTCATGCGCGACCCGAACTGTATGAACAGGTGTTGGCTCGCTACCGGGCACGGCAAGGTGGTGCATGAGCGGTGACACGCTTGAGCAGGGTCGACCCTCGCTTCCCGCCGTCCCTGGTGCATCCAACGTCGCGACGGCCGCGGGCTTCGTGCTTGTCCCGACGCTCATCGCCGACGCCGGTTAGCAAGCAGCCTGGCGCTACATCGACTTCTTCACCGCCAACATCCGCAATCCGAACACACGCCGGGCGTACGCCCGGGCCTGCAACCAGTTCCTGGCCTGGTGCGAGGAACGCGGCCTCAGGCTTACGACCATCCGCCCATTCGACGTCAGCGCATATATAGAGTCCCGCCAGCAGACCCATTCAGCCCCGGACGTGAAGCAGCGGCTGGCGGCGATCCGCATGCTGTTCGACTGGCTGATCACCGGCCAGGTCGTCCCAGCCAACCCGGCCGCCGCCGTCCGTGGCCCCAAGCATGTTGTCAAGACCGGCAAGACGCCGGTACTGAACGGCAAGGAATGGCACAAGCTGGTCGACGCCATCCCGACCACGATTGTGCGTGATCTCCGGGACAGGGCGCTGATTGCCACCCTCACCTACTCGTTCGCCCGCATCGGTGCGGCGTTGAAGATGAAGGTCGAGGACCTCCAGCCCCAAGGGGCGGGCTGGCGTGTGCGGCTGCACGAGAAGGGCGGCAAGCAGCACGTCATGCCGTGCCATCACGCGCTGGCCGAAGCACTGCATGCCTATAATTCATGCGGCCGGGATCGGCGAGGACCGGAAGGGATTTCTGTTCCGCACGTCACGCGGGCATCGTGGTACCAAACTGTCGGATCAGCCGATGGCGCAGCCGGATGCCTGGCGCATGATCCGCAAGTCCGCGATATCTTCCTTTTTTGGGGGTTCCACCGCACCTACGGCCCCCGCCAATCCCCCGACAGGTGCTGGCAAATGACCCCAGCCCAGGCCACAGGTTCAGCCGCATGATAGGCTATCTTCGAGTATTTCTGTATGTCTTGAGAGTCGCAGCCCTTATGGGGGCTGTTGTGTCAACCATTGTAACGCTGATCGTGTTGCTGGACCTATTTGGGCTGAATTTCGGTTATCCATGGTGGACATTACTTGTAACCATACCGACGGTTCTCTTCTTCTGGCTTGTGGCGCGTGGTGCGAAAAAGGCGCTCAACGCTGCATAGCGACCATCGGAGCGCTGAGGTGACGAGCCCTGGCTGCGGGCATCAAAACGCCGATCGGCAATCACAGCTTCCGCGCGACGGGCATCACGGCGTATCTGGCGAATGGCGGCGCGCTGGAACATGCCCAGGAGATGGCGGCGCATGAAAGCCCGCGAACAACGAAGCTGTACGACCGTACCAAAGAGCGATTGACGCAGGACGAGGTCGAGCGGATCAGGTTGTGAGGACGCCCGGATCGATCCCCCGCCACACCATTACCCTGTGGCAAGGCCGCTGCGGTCGGGGCGTGCGATCAGCCAAAAAAACAGGGCAGCGACAGCACCGCAGATCATCACCAAGGGAAACTGGACCAACGCCGTGTTCGAAAACTTCGTCGCTAGTCCCCATAAACCGTTCGAGGAGTACTCGGCGAGCAGCACGTAGATCACGAGCCCCAGAAGCGCACCGGCTGCAATGTAAAATAGCAAGCCATTCCAGCCGCGCGATCGGAAAAAGATGTACAGAGGCGCCCCAAAAACAACGGCAACCGGATATCCAAGCACCGCAGAGAGGCCGATTATCCACGCCCCTTCAGACAATTCTCGGATGCCGAAGCCAGATGCGCCGACACGAAACGGTGCTGCGAGAATCACTGCTAGCAGCCCTGGAGATATCGGGGCAACGATGAAGCCAAGAACCGTTCTGAGCCACACTGGATTTGTCATCGCGAGACCGATTCGTACTTGGGAGGAGGAACCTGTTCGGCGTGGCGCTCCGTGCCCGCCCGATGCGGCGCGGATCGCCACCGGCACGCGCGACGGCGTGCTGCACCTCCTGGAGGAAGGTCAGCGGCCGGCGCGCCCGGCCATCGCCACGGCCGCGCGAGCGGCCCACGCGCGGCTCGAAGCGGAGATCGTCGTCGCGGCTCATGACGAAGATATTCGCCGGCCAATCGGCCCGCGCAAGGAGCCTCCAACCGCCACCCATAAAGCGCTCGCGGGATCAACGGCTTACGGCATAATACTTGCTCCAGCGTAGGAACGGCGGAACCGGCCACGCCGCACCGTGCGGGCGCCATACGTTTGAACGTTGAAAGCAAAAGGAAAAACGCCTCAGGCGCCATCCCACGCACCTTCCACAGTGCCACTTCGGCACCCCCGCACACTGCAAAAAACAATGTGCAGATAAACACTTACGCCCGAAGGGCCGGCGGATCACAAATCCGCTTTATCTTGCCCTCACTAAAACTGCCGCCGGTCCTACGTCACACTACGAACCATCCGCGCCGACTCCGATCACGCAGGCCAACACTCAACCCGCCGTCGCACTGCCGAATCGCTGCACTCGGCACGCTGGTTGAGGGTTAAAGGCTCGCAAGGACGGAACGGTGAGGGGTCAGGAGAGCGAGGGAATTGCCCCGCAACCCAGCGATACGCCCGCCCCGTCCCCTCGCGGCTTCATCAAGCAAGTCGTGCACCTGAACCGGCACGGTCGGCGATGATTCCGACTGGAAAGTGATGCCGTCATTGCTTCTGGAGTAAGTCCTCAACATCATGCGTCCCTCTTGTCGGAGGGCCACGGTAGCAGTCTCATCCGCACAGCAAATGGCAAGAACATCCCCGGGCGAGCACCCCAGCTCACCGACCTGAACACTCATGGATTCGTCGAGGGACAGGCTCCAGATGAGGTCAGTGCTGTAGGCGGTAAACCAGAATCTCCCGGATATCCCGTCAACAACTCCTCGGGTAACTTCGAGGAAACATTCGTGAGAGAATTTCTCGATAAACGGCTCCCAAAATCGTCCGATCTTTCTGTGATGATGGAACACGGAGATAAGATCAGACTGTCCATTTGCGCTGGCAGCCTCTGTCTTGACGAGCTCCTCTGAGAACGTCG
>CAYZKM010000066.1:0-14414 GCA_964478525.1 uncultured Bifidobacterium sp. | reverse complement strand
ATTGACGATGGCGAGCCTGAACCCCCCCGGAGGCATGGCGTGCAGGGCGGGGTCCTTCTCCTGATGGAAGGTGATCTGCACGCTGGACACGCCGTCCATCCGGCGCAGCGCCTCGACCACCGGGTCCGGCGGATGGCGGTACCGCGGCCCGTGCGGGGCGAACAGCACCACGCTGAACCCGTCGCGCCGGTCGTGGTCGGGATACGCCCAGCGCCCCTCGGCGTACAGGCGGATCACCGCCGGCACCCAGTCGCGGCCGTACAGGTCGGGCCACTGGTCGGCGAAGCGCAGATGCGCCTCGATGATGCGCCCGCCGATGGTTTCAAAGTTCACCATCCCGGTGTAGCCACGCAGGTGTTCACGCGCCCAGGCGCCACACCAATCCTCGACCTCGGGCATCGCTTCGGCGTGGACGTGCCAATGATCGAACGTCCCGCCCGCCGTCGCCGCCCCCGTGGTGTGGCGCCACCACATCGCCTGGCCGTCGACCAGGGCGGCATCCGAGCTGACATGCCGCCCGGTCAGCAGCGTGCACCAGAAATGCCCCGGCGCCATCGCCTGCCGGTATTCCTCGGGCGAATCCACCGCGCGACTGCCGGTCCCCATGCCGCGCAGGTTCATGATCGGTTTCGAGAACACCGGAAACGACGGCGGCATCACGCCGTGCGGGGCCGCGCGCAGGCCTTGCGACAGGGCGACGGCCAGCTTGTCGTAGATCCAGCGATGGGCCGGGTACCATTCCCAGGAATCCGCATCCTCGGTCGAGATGCGAACATCGTCGGGGCAGGGGATGCCCTCGAAATACTGCAGCCGCCAGGGATCGGCCTCACAGATGGGCATGGCGCGCTACGCCGTCGGCAGCCGGATGAAGCCGGGCGCATCGGGCGGTTCGGCCAGCTCCTCGGTGATGCTCGATACCTCGGCCAGCCTGGGACCACGACGGCATTGGCGGGCCATTTCCTCCACCGAGGCGACATCGCCGGCCAGCAATGCCTCTACCGACCCGTCGGCGCGGTTGCGCACCCAGCCGTCCAGGCCCAGCCCGCGCGCCTTGTAGACCAGCCAGTCGCGATAGCCGACGCCCTGCACGCTGCCCTGGATGACCAGCCGCTTGGCGATCATCGGGGACCGGCCTTCGCCAGATCGATCAGCCGCTCGGCCAGCACCAGGTCCTGGTGCACGGATGCGCGCCGCTTCGCGGCTTCGTCATCATCGCCCCATTGTTCCAACTGGAACAATTCATCCAGCGCGCCCAGCACATGGGCCTGATCCGCGCTCAGCTCGCCGGACGCCATGGCAAGGCCCAGCACCAGGCTGCCCAGCAACGGCACGGCGATCCCCAGCGCGGCCAGCGCGTAGCAGTCCAGCGCCGCCACCGCTCGGCGCAGCGCGTCGATACTGTCGTGGTGCTGCTTGACATGGCCGATCGCGCTGGTCACCCGCAGCGGCGCGTCATGCGTGCGCGCCGCCCAGTCCAGCCAGGGCTGCCAGGATTCCATCTGCCGGTTGACCAGCGCCGTCGGAGAGGCGGCGCGATAGCACAGCAGGTCGCTCTCGCCATAGCGGGCGATGGCGTCGATCGTGGGATGCGGATCCGGCGCGATGCGTTCCTGCGCGGTGCCGGCGAGACGGGTCAGCGGCGTATCGGCAAATGTCATCTCGCCGCCCTTCGCACCGCCGGCGATCCGCCATTCCCCGGCGATGGCCTCGGCCAGGCGCGACGGGCCGACATACAGCACGCCGCCGCCGGGCAGGTGCATCGGGCGGTTGTCCAGCAGGATCGCATGGCCCGGTGATTCGGAGCGGATCGTCACCTGATCCCAGAAGCGCTTCACGGTCGTCGTCCTTGGCTCAACGGAGGAACTGCCGGAGAATCGCGCCGGCATTCGGCAATGACGTGCCACGCGGCGGTGCGGCGGCGGGCCGGTCGGGCGCCTGCGCGGCTTCCACCGGCACGGTGCCGCCGCGCGCGACGATCAGCGCCGCGGGGCAGGGGGACCCGCCATCGGCGGGCAGGGCATCGGACCCCAGCAGCCCGCCGAAGATGCCCAGCGGCGTGGTGTTGCCGATGATGATCCCGGCCAGCCTGCCGGCATTCGCCTCGGCCGCGGCGGTGGCGTCGACATCGACGCGGGGGGAACGCAACGGCCCGGTCACCCGCAGCGGCACCCGGAACCCGGTGCCGCCGACCCGGCCCTGCGGGCGCAGCAGCAGGTTCATCGTCTCGGTGCGCAGATCGACCGTGCCGCCGCCATCCGCGGTCATCAGCCCGGACCCCAGCACCATGGTACGGGCCTTGGCAATGCCGTTGGCGGCGTCGAAGCGGATGGCCAGGCACTGCACCGCGCTGGAGGCGCCGCCGCGGCCCATCAGGTCGAGAATCTGGAGGTCCGGCGACACCCGGCCAAGCGCCCCGCCGATCAGCCTGGTGTCCAGGCTGCCACCCGCCATGGCGAGCCCGACATGGCCGTTCAGCCCGGCCGCCAGGGCGCGGAGGCTTTCCCCGGCGCCATGCAGGTTGGCATCGACCTCCAGCTGGCCCGAGGCGAAGGGCTGCGCGCCGAACGCCGTCAGCAGCGAGCGCAGGGCCAGGCCGGGGGCGCGCACGGCCAGCGCGACGGGCGGTTGCGGGGCGGTGGCGTCCACGCTCAGGGTGACCGACAGCGCGCCCTCGGGCGTGTCGGCGGTCAGCGGGTCGACGCGCAGATGGCCGTCGCGCAGCACGACATGGCTGACGACCGAGCGGGCATCGGTGCCATAGGCGCGCAGGACGCCGATCTTCAGGCTGACATCGGCATCCGCGCGCTGCAGCAAGCCATAGGGCAGGGGCGTATCCGGGAACACCCGGCCGGTACGCCCGGCCGGTGGGGGCGCGGGTGCAGCGGCCGGTGGTGGGGCTGCCGGCGATGGGGCTGCCGAGGCCGGCGCGGCGGGCGGCGTGCCACCGGCAATGGCCAGGATCGCATCCAGGTCGATCCGCGCCGAGACCAGGGTGGCGGTCAGCGCCGGAGGCAGCCCGAACGCCAGGGACGCGGACCCGGCGATGTCGCCCTCGGGCAGGGTCAGCCGCAGGTCCGACAGCGTGGCGGCCTGCCGCAGCCCGCCCTTGCCGTCGGTCAGCCGTCCCTGCAGGGCGATGGTGCGGAACGCGGGCAGCGGGCGGGCGGCGAGCGGGGAGAATACGGCCAGGTCGGGCACCTGCGCGGTCACGTCCAGCGCGATGCCGGCCAGTGCCAGCGGGTTGCCGAGGCTGCCCTTCGCGGTGGCGGCGGCCCGGTCGGCACTGAACCGCAGGTCGATGGGCCAGGGCTGGCCCCTGGCGATGGTCGCGACCGGGTGACCCACCGAGCCGCCAACCGCGAAGGGCAGCCCCTGCAGCCGTCCGGCCAGGCTGATCGTCACCGGGCTGTGCGGGTCGGGCGCCGCGATCTCCACCTTTTCCAGCTGCAGCCCGGCGGCCCATCGGGTCAGGTCGGCGCCGGCCAGCTGCAGCTTCAGGTCGCTGACGGCAGGCGCCGCGTCGTCCGGTGCGGTCAGACGGGCCGAGATGGCAAGGCCACGGGCCGGCGGCAATGCAATCCCGGGCAGGACCGGCGCCAGCGCGGCCAGGTCCGGCACCGATGCCGCGACCGACAGTTCATAGCCCTGGTGTTGCAGCGGCCGGGTCAGCGTGCCCTCGACCCTGGCCGTCGCCCCGCCCGAGGCGATCGTCATCGAAACAGGCCACGCCGTGCGAGCGGTCTCGTCCAGCAGACGTGCCAGCGGGCCGGTCTCCCCCTTCAGGGTCAGCGCCAGGCCGTTGATGGTGGCTTCGGCGGCGGCGTGGATCGGTGCATCCGGGCCGGACGCGGCCAGCGACAAATCCGCAAGCCTGACATCGATGCGATGGCCGGGGTCAGAGTCGCGGAAGGCGACCTGCCCGTCGCGGATGCGCACCGAGGCCACATGCACCGCCCGCCGCGCCCGCGCCGACTCACCCGCCCGCTCGGCGGCGGGCTCGGCGGCGGGCTGGGCCGGTGGAGGCGCGGGGCGTTCAAACACCCAGTTGGGCTGGCCCTTGGCGTTCACCTCCAGCAGGATGTCCGGGCGGATCAGCGTGACCTGCGCGATATCGATCCGCCCGGTCAGCAGGGCCAGCAGGTCCAGCCGCAACTCCGCCTGGTCCAGCGTGGCCATGGCGGGGCGGGAAAAGCCGAGCGGGTTGGCGAAGGCGAGGTTGTGGACCTGGATGGTCGGCAGCAGCGACAGCTTGATCCCGATCGGCCCGTTCAGCGCGATGTCGCGCCCGGTGGCCTGGCGCACCGCCTCGACGATCCGCGGCTTGATCGCGTCGGGGTCGAAGGTGGCGACCAGGATGCCGGCCCCGCCGGCCACCAGCGCCACGACGACACCGGCCGCCGCCAGCGCCGCCAGCCGCCGAGAGCGGCGTTTCGGTCGGGTCGGCCTGGTGCCCGGGGCGGCTGGCGTCTCGCCTGTCATCGTTGCTCCCGTCGCGGCGGTCGTGCGGGCGGGGCGTGGAAGCCCAGCACGCGGAACGTCTCCGCCATATGGGGCGGAAGGTCGGCCTCCACCACCAGGAACCCGCCGGCCGGATGCGGCAGGCGCAGCGCGCGGGCATGCAGGTGCAGATCGGTGGACAGGCCCTCGATCGTGGCGGCGAAGGCGTTGTTCTGGTCAGGCTCGTGGTATTTCGTGTCGCCCAGGATCGGCGCGCGGATGGCCACGCAATGCACGCGCAATTGATGCGTCCGGCCGGTCAGCGGCTGCAGCTCCAGCCAGGCGAGCTTGCGCGCGGCGTGGTCCAGCGTGCGGTAATCGGTGATGGCGCGCGCCGCGTCCGGATCATCCCGGCTGGCCGGGGCCGACCGCTCCCCACGCCCGCCACCGATGCGCACCAGCGGCAGGTCGATGCGGCCCTCGACAGGGACGGGGCGGCCGGCGACCACCGCCCAATAGGTCTTTTCCATGTCCCGCCCGCGAAAGGCGGCGGCGAGCCGGGCCGCCACGCCGGGGGTGCGGGCCAGCAGCAGCACGCCCGATGTGTCGCGATCCAGCCGGTGCACCAGGCGCGGGCGGTGCGTCGAGTCGAAGCGCAGCACGTCCAGCATCCCGTCCAGATGGCGGGTGATGCCGGGACCGCCCTGCACCGGCAGGCCATGCGGCTTGTTCAGCACGATCAGGAAGTCGTCGCGGTAGATCACACGCTGTTGCAGGTCCTTCGTCTCGGCCGGATCGATGCGGACATGCGGCCTGGCGTCGGCCGCGGTTTCGGCCGGGGCGGCGGGCATGGGCGGCACCCGGACGCCCTGGCCCGGCACCAGCCGCGTCGACGTCTCGGCGCGGCGTCCGTCCACGCGCACCTGTCCGGTGCGGCACAGCTTCTGGATCGCGCTTTGCGGCACGCCCGGGAAGTGGCGGCGAAACCAGCGGTCGAGGCGGATATCGGCCTCGTCATCGCTGACGGTACGGGTCTGGACGGTCATGGCAGGGGATATAGTGCATTCGGCGCGGCGTGGCAGCATGGAAGGGCCATGCTATCGGCTGGCGCGCAGCCTGGCCCAGTACTCCATGCGCTTGCCGATCTCGCGCTCGAACCCCCGCCCGCGTGGCTGGTAGAAATCCTGGCGCGCCATGCCGTCGGGGAAATAGTTCTGGCCCGAGAAGGCATCCTCGGCGCCGTGGTCGTATTCATAGCCCGCGCCATAGCCCAGCTGTTTCATCAGCTTGGTCGGCGCGTTCAGGATATGCGCCGGCGGCATCAGGCTGCCGGTCGCCTTGGCCGCCGACTTCGCCGCCCCGAACGCGGTGTAGACCGCGTTCGATTTCGGCGCCGTGCCCAGATAGACGACGACCTGCGCGATCGCGAGTTCACCCTCGGGCGAGCCCAGCCGCTCATACGTTTCCCACCCCGCCAGTGCCTGCGCCAGGGCGTTGGGGTCGGCCATGCCGATATCCTCGGCGGCGAAGCGCACCAGGCGGCGGGCGATATAGCGCGGGTCCTCGCCCCCGTTCAGCATCCGCGCGAACCAGTACAACGCCGCATCCGGGTCCGACCCGCGCAGCGACTTGTGCAGCGCCGAAATCAGGTTGTAGTGCTCCTCGCGATCCTTGTCGTACAGCGCGGCGCGCCGAGCGAGCAGGTCCGCCAGGGCCGTGGCATCCATCGCCGCCGTCCCGGCTGGCAACGCGGCGATCTGTTCGGCCATGTTCAGGATGTACCGGCCATCGCCGTCGGCCATGGCGCGCAGGGCCCCGCGTGCTTCCGCCTGCAAGGGCAGCGGATGGCCGATCTCGGCTTCGGCGCGGACCAGCAGCAGGTCCAGCGCGGCATCGTCCAGCCGGCGCAAGACCAGCACCTGGCAGCGCGACAGCAGCGCCCCGTTCAGCGCGAAGGACGGGTTTTCCGTGGTGGCGCCGACCAGGATGATCGTTCCGTCCTCGACCACCGGCAGGAACCCATCCTGCTGGGCGCGGTTGAAACGGTGGATCTCGTCGACGAACAGCAGCGTGCCCTCGCCGGTGCGGCGGCGGCGGGCGGCTTCCTCGAACGCCTTCTTCAGATCCGCTACGCCCGAGAACACGGCGGACAGCTGCACGAACGCCAGGTTCGACCGGGCGGCGATCAGGCGGGCGATGGTGGTCTTGCCGACGCCGGGCGGGCCCCACAGGATCAGCGACGCCAGGGAACCCCGGGCCAGCATGCGCGACAGCGTGCCGTCGGGGCCCAGCAGATGGTCCTGCCCGACCACGTCTTCGAGCGTGCGTGGGCGCAGCCGGTCGGCCAGCGGACGGCTGCCGCCGGGCGCGGGGGCGCTGTCGGTGGGCGCGGTGGTGCCGAACAGATCGGCCGGCGGGGTGGTCTTGCTGGTCACGCCGCCATGATAGACGGCTGGCCGCGGTCAGGCGAGGCGGAGGTCCTGGATTCCGCGATCCCGCTGCGGCCCTTGCCTCTGCGGCCCATCACCGCCCATCATCCGGATCGCATGGGCCGCAAAGGCCTGGCAGCCCTCGTTGGGCACCCCTCGTTGGGAGAGAGGCGTCATGTTGAAGGCTTTTGTCGCCGCCACATTCGCGGCGGTCCTTGGCGTTGCCCTGCCTTCCCTGGCCCAGACAGTGACAGTGCGCGCCGTGATGAATGGCGACCTGCGCAGCCTCGATCCGCTGTGGACCATCGCCCCGCAGACCCGCATCCACGCCTATATGCTGTATGACACCCTGCTTGGCACCGACAGGGCGATGAAGATCCAGCCGCAGATGGTCGACAGCTGGACCGTCAGCGACGACCACCTGGTCTATACGTTCCGGTTGCGCGAGAAACTTGCGTTCTCGGACGGCGCGCCGGTGACCGCGGCGGATGTCATCGCGTCGTTGAAGCGATGGATGGTGGTGGATTCCGCCGGTCAGTACCTCGCCGAATACCTGGCCGCGCTGGAAACCCCGGACGCCACCACATTCGTCATCCGCCTGAAGGCGCCGTTCCCGCAGCTGCTGTACAGCCTGGCCAAGCCGTCGGCCGTGCCCACCTTCATCTTTCCCGCACGCATCGTCGATGGCCTGCCGGCGAACAGGCAGTTTTCCGACCCGACCGGTTCCGGCCCGTTCATCATGCGCAAGGATGAATGGGTGACCGGCAGCAAGGTCGTCTATGTGCGCAACCCCGGCTATGTGCCGCGCGCCGAACCGGCGTCCAGCATCGCCGGCGGCAAGCGCGTGCATGTCGATCGGGTGGAGTGGCTGAACATCACCGATCCCGCCACGCAGGTCGCCGCGCTGAAGACCGGAGAGATCGATTTCATCCAGTTCGCGCCACCGGACATACTGGCCGACCTGCGCCGCACCAAGGGGATCGTGGTGCGTCCGCTGTGGCCCGTCGGCATCCAGGGGCATATGCGGCTGAACTGGACCAACCCGCCATTCGACAACCAGGGCATCCGGCGCGCGATCCAGAACTTCGTCGTCCAGCCCGACATGATCATGGCCGTGATGGGCAATCTGGATGACGGGAAAGTGTGCGGCGCGATGGCGATGTGCGGGTCGGCCGCGGGATCCGAGGCCGGCGCCGAACTGCTGCTGTCCAAGGACCCCGTCGAGGTCAGGGCAAAACGCGGGATCGAAATGATGCGCGCGGCCGGCTATCGGAACGAGCCGATCGTGATCCTGGATGCGACCGACCAGGTGATGCAGCACAACGCGGCGCTGGTGCTGGTGGATGCGATGCGCAAGGGCGGGGTGAATGTGGACCTGCAGACCGTCGATTGGGCCACGGTGACCAACCGGCGCACCAATCGCGGACCAGGTCCGAACGGCTGGCACATCATCATGACCACCGGCGGACAGGTGGCGGGCACCAATCCGGCATTCTCGATCCTGGCACCCGCGCGCTGCGAGAAGTCGTTTCCCGGCTGGCCATGCGACCAGCGGTATGAGGAACTGCGGACGGCCTGGCTGCAGGAAGCCGATCCGGTGAAGCAACGTGCGCTGGCCGAGGAGATCCAGAAGCGAGGCATGGAGATCGGGCATTCGATCCCGTTCGGAGAGTTCCTGTTGCCGGCCGCCTGGCGCGACACGCTGGAGGATGTGGTGGATGTGCCCGAGCATGTCGTGTTCTGGGGCATGCGCAAGCGCGGCAAGTGACAGCGATGACCGGCCCAGGGTCGGATGCGCCGGGTCGCATGCGCCGGGTCGGATGCGCCGGGTCGTGTTAATTGACTTGCGCCAGCGGTCCCCATAGCGTCGTGAGTCATAAAGGGAGGGACGGTGATGAACTTTCTTCGTCGGCTGGCGGCCGGAGTCCTGCTCGCCACCATGCTTCTGTGGGCCGGTGTCGCGCCGGCGCAGAACCCGATCAAGATTGGTTTCATCGCGCCGTTCTCGGGCGCGTTCTCCGTCAGCGGCGATTCCTATCTGAAGATGCTGACCTTCGCGATGAACAATACCAACGCCCGCGGCGGTGCCCTGGGCCGGAAGTTCGAACTGGCGACCTTCGACGACAAGATCCAGCCGGCCGAGGCGCTGATCGCGCTGAAATCGATCACCGACCAGTCCATTCCCTTCGTGCTGCAATGTATCGGTTCCAACGTAACGGCTGCGATGATCGAAGGCGTGTCCCGCCACAACGCCCGCAACCCCAACAACCGCGTTCTTCTCCTCAACTGCTCGGCCCTGGCCACGGAGCTGACGGAAGAAAAATGCGACTTCTGGCATTTCCGCTTCGCCGCCAACGTCACGCAGCGCGTCGCCGCCCTGGTGCGCGGCCTGCCCAAGGAAACCACCACCGTCTATCTGATGAACCAGGACTATCTGTACGGGCAGGGCGTGTCCGCCGATACCAAGAAGTTCCTCGCGGAGTACCGCCCCGATGTGAAGGTCGTCGGTGACGAGCTGGTGCCGCTTGGCAAGGTGAAGGATTTCTCCTCATACGTCGCCAAGATCAAGGCGTCGGGCGCCAAGGCGCTGATCACGTCGAACTGGGGCCCGGACTTCAACCTGCTGATCAAGGCCGGCAACGAATCGGGCCTGGACGTTCAGTACTACACGTTCTCGGCGCATCTGGCGGGCGCACCCACCGCGGTCGGCGAGGGTGGCCTGAACCGCGTGATCGCCGTGATGGAAGGCCATGACAATCTGGGGGCGGAGAAAGGCATCGCGCAGGCCGAGGAATTCGTACGGGCGTGGCGCGCCACCGATCCGGGCTTTGATTTCCCCTGGGTCAACTTCCAGACCATGTTCGACATGCTGTCCGCCGCCATCAACAAGGCGGGCTCGACCGATCCGCTGAAAGTGGCGCTCGCGCTGGAAGGCATCCAGGTCCCCGACATCTATGGCCAGACGAACATCATGCGCGCCGCCGATCACCAACTGCTGTCACCCTTCTACACGGCGTTGCTGACCAGGCCGGTGAAGAATGATTCGGAAAAGACCGGCCTTGGCTGGAAGACGCAGACCGTCTCCTCCACCGAGCAGCTGACGTTCCCGACGACCTGCAAGATGAAGCGCCCCACCGGCGGCTGATGCCGGCCGGCGCGCGGGTGGCGGGGGCGATTATCGTTTCAGACGCAACAGGGCATCGGCGTTGCCGTGCGTCAGCTTCGCCATGTCCGCCCCCGACAGGGCGATCCTGTCCAGGAACGCCCGCCCCTTGGCGTTCGGCGCATAGGGATAGTCGACCGAGAACATGATCCGGTCGATCCCGAAGGTCAGCAGGGCGGCCAGGAAGGGCGGCTCGGTGAAGATGCCGCTGGTGGTGATCCAGACCTGATCGAGGATCTGCTGGCCGATCGGACGCTGCAGGTGATCGATGTCCAGCGCGAACACCTCATCGGCGCGGGCCATCATCATCGGCAGCATCTCTCCCATGTGGCCGATGATCAGCTTCAACCGCCGGTGCCGGTCCAGGGTTCCCGCCAGCACCATGCGCAGCACATGCAGCGCGGTTTCCGAATGCCAGCCCCAGCCCGCCGCCTCCAGCACGCGTCCCGCACCGGGTTCCAGGCCGGCGTAATACGCCGCCCGCACCGATGCCGGCGCCAGATGCGGATGGATGTAGATCGGCACATCCAGCGCCTCGGCCTCGGCCAGCAGCCCGTCATAGGATGGGTGGTCCAGGAACCGCCCATCCGTCGTGCCGTTGATCAGCGCCCCGTGGAAGCCCAACTCGGCGACGCAGCGCCGCAACTCGGCCGAGCAATCGTCGGGGCGCAGCATCGGCAGCACGGCGAAGCCGGCGAACCGGTCGGGATGGCGGGCCACGGCCTCGGCCAGGTGGTCGTTCATCGCGCGCGCCATGTCGGTGCCATCCTGCCCCGCCACCAGGTCGGGCCCAGGGCCGGTGTTGGACAGCACCTGCATGGTGATGCCGGCCTGGTCCATCGACGCCAGGCGCTGCGCACCGAGGTCGGGGGCCAGTTCCAGCGGCGCCGGTCCCGACGGCGGTGCCCTGCGCGGGACGAAGCCGCGGGCGCGGACCACGTCGCGGTCGATGCGGGACGCCAGGGCGGGGACGGTGAAATGTTCCTCAAGGGCAATGACACGCATGGCCGGCTCCTGCTGGGTTGGCGCAAGCCTACACCGCGCCCCGCCGGTCGTGCCATCTGTCCCGCCATAGGTCCCGCCGGGTGCCCGGCTTGGCGCATCCGCCCCGCTTGTGCGACGATTCCGCTTCGCGGACGCATCGTCGCATCAGGGAAGGACATCGACCATGACAGACAATCCTCGCTGGACCCGCCGCCCCGCCGGCTCGACCTGGGGCGATTTCGGACCCGACGACCAGCTGGGGCGGCTGAACCTGGTGACACCGGAAAAAGTCCTGCAAGGCATCCGGGAGGTGAAGGTCGGCAAGACGTTCTGCCTGTCGCTGCCGCTGGACTATCCCGGCGGCAACATCATCAACCCGCGTCGCAATCCGCCGGTGCTGAAGCCGACCGAGCGCAACGGCAAGCCCAACATGACCTATCCGCTGCGCTGCGACGATCCGACCGCGCTGGATGTGGTGTGCGACGACGTCGTGCTGCTGACGCTGCAATACTCGACGCAATGGGACACGCTGGCCCATGTCGGGCAGACCTTCGATGCCATGGGCAACGGCACGCGAGAGGACATGTTCTACAACGGGTTCCGCGCCGGCACGGATATCGTCGGCCCGTTCACCTATGACGCCAGGGGCAACCAGACGCCCACCAACCAGGAATCCGGCGCGCGCAAGCTGGGGGTCGAGAACATGGCCGTGCACGGCGTGCAGGGGCGCGGCGTGATGATCGACCTGGCGGCGCATTTCGGCCGCACCGGCAGGATCGTCGACTACGACGACCTGATGATGGTGCTGGACAAGGACAAGGTCGTGGTCGAACCGGGCGATCTGGTCTGCATCCGCACCGGCTTCGCACAGCTTCTGCTGGACATGAAGAAGCAGCCGGACCCGCAGGTGCTGTTCTCCACCACCTCGGCACTGGATGGGCGCGATGACCGGCTGCTGCAATGGATCACCGATTGCGGGGCCGCCGCGCTGCTGGCCGACAACTACGCGGTCGAGGCCGCGCCCGCCCGCCCGTGCGCCGATGACTACTGCGCCACGCTGCCGCTGCACGCGCACTGCCTGTTCAAGCTGGGCTGCTACCTGGGTGAGATGTGGTATCATCAGGAACTGGCCGACTGGCTGCGGGCCAATGGCCGCAACCGCTTCCTGCTGACCGCCCCGCCGCTGCGCCTGCCCGGCGCCGTCGGGTCGCCGGCGACGCCGATCGCCACCGTCTGACCTGCCGCACCGCCGCCGTGGCTGATGTGCATGGCTGCGATGCTGCACGCACAGATGTCATCTGGGCTATAGCGACGCCGTTCGCCTCGATCGGCCCGGCGTCGTTTGCACGCCGCTTGCATGGCCGGGACAGGCATTCACAGCGAGCGGGCGTGATCGCCCGCGGGGGACGACAGTGTCTATTCAGACGGCGGCGTTGGGTGCGGCGGACAGGGTCGCGCGGTTCCTGGGCATCCTCGATCGGCCGCTCGACGCCGACCGGCTGATAGCCCGCGCCCGGCGGCGCACCGGGCTGACCGATTTCGGCGATGCCGATTTCCAGGAGCCATTGTCGCTGTTCCTGGAATCCTGCTCACGCGAATCGGACCTGACGCTGTTCGGACGCCTGGCCACCGAATGGGATGTCGTCCGGTTCCTGTCCAACCTGCTGCGCATGCAGGCAGCCGAGAAGGCGGATCCGTCGATCGCGGAACGGCCGGTCGAGCGGCCGATCTTCATCACCGGGCTGCCACGCAGCGGCACGACCTTCCTGCACCGGCTGCTGCTGACCGATCCCGCCAATCGTGGCCCGCTGGTGTGGGAGACGATTTTTCCGTTCCCCGATCCGCGCGGCGGACCCGATCGCCGGGTGGACACCGTCGCCCGCCAGTTGCGGGCCTTCGAGAAGATCGCCCCGGAATTCACCGGCCTGCATCCGTTGGAGGCAACATCACCCCAGGAATGCAGCGAAATCACGGCGCACGTGTTCCGCAGCCTGCGTTTCGATACCAACTATCTGATCCCGGCCTATCGCGCCTGGCTGGACGCGGATGTCGAGCTCAATCGCCCGGCCTATCGCTTCCACAAGCGGTTCCTGCGCCACCTGGCGCCGCAGCCGCCGGCGGATGGACGGTGGGTGCTGAAGAACCCCGAGCATCTGTTCGCCCTGCCGGCGTTGCGCGCCGTCTATCCGGACGCGCGCATCATCTTCGTGCATCGTGATCCGGTGAAGGTGCTGCTGTCGGTCGCCAAGCTGACCGAGGTGCTGCGCCGCCCGTTCATCCGCACTGTCGACCCGCTGCGGATCGGGCGGGACGAAAGCGCGCGCTGGCTGGACGGGACGCGGCGCATGATCGAGGTGGGCGACGATGCCGGGCTGCCTGACCCGGTATGCCATGTCCATCACCTGGACCTGGTCACCGATCCGAAGGCGACGCTGGCCTCGGTGTATCGTCATTTCCGGATGGATATGCCTGATGGCGTGTTCGACGCGGTGGACCGCTACGTCGCCGATCGCCCCAGGGGCGGCTATGGCCACCCGGAGTACCGGTTCGAGGATCATGGCCTGGACGAAGCGGAGGAGCGGGAGAAATTCCGGCCCTATATGATCCGGTTCGGCATCTCTCCCGAGACGACCCCCGCGGCCCGCCCCCGCCGCCACAAGCCGGAACCGACCCTGGCGGCGGGGTAGATCATCGGATCGTGGTCAGCGACGCTGGGCCACCGATGCCTGCGTTGCCCGGGCCTGGGCGGTCACCGCCGCCAGAACGGCTTGTCCGCCTCGGTGCGCAGATCGGTCTGGCTGATGCCCAGGTCACGGGCGATCCAGCCATCCAGCCGGCCAAGCAGGGTGCGCTCGTAGCGACGGCGGATGGCGGCTTTCAGGGCCTGCCACGCCGACACATGCCGCCCCCGTCGCACCACCGTATCCCACGGCGCTCGGCGTGCCTCGGCCAGCGCCTCGGCGCGGGTGATGCCGATATCGGCCAGCATGCGCTCGTCCATCTCCGGCAGCGCCTTGCGCGTGGACGCGACACGGACCATCAGCGCCAGGGTCCAGGCCGGATTCCAGGCCCGGGCCAGTCCGGCGGTCATGGATGATGTCGCGGGCACGCTGTGGTCGGACATGGGAACTCCTCCTTGTTGTCCGATGAGGGGGTCTGAGCCGGGCGGAACATGAGGATTTCGACAGGATCAGTAAAACGAATTGCCTTGATGGTCGGCATCAATCTAATTGATGCGCATGACACTCCCCGCCACGCTCGATCCCGAGCTGCTGCGCGCCTTCGTGCTGATCGCCGAGGGCAGCAGCTTCACCGAGGCCGCAAGCCGTGTCGGCCGCACCCAATCCGCCGTGTCGATGCAGGTGAAGCGGCTGGAGGATGTGCTGGGACAGCGCGTCTTC